>NZ_JBEXKC010000018.1:0-122055 GCF_040609475.1 Streptomyces sp. NPDC004667
GTGTCCGGCCGGCACCGCTTGCAGGCCCGGTACCCGGCCTGCTGGCAGGCCGCGGCGCTGGGCAGTGCTCCTGGCCGCCGGCGGCGGCCGCCGGCTCGGGGGGCGGCCGAAGGCCCTGCTCCCCTACCGTGGCCGGCCGCTGGTCGAGAACGCCGTGCGCGTGCTGCGCGAGGCGGGCTGCGATCCGGTGCACGTGGTACTGGGCGCCTCGGCCGGCGAGGTCCGGGAGCGGGCCGACCTGAGCGGCTGCGTGGTGGTGGACAACCCGGACTGGGCCGAGGGCATGGGCTCCTCCCTGCGGGTCGGCCTCGCGTCCCTGGCCGGGACGGGGGCCGGCGCGGCCCTGGTCTCGCTGGTGGACCAGCCGGGCATCGGAGCGGATGCGGTGGCCCGGGTACGGGAGGCGTACCGCTCCCCGGCGAGCCTGGTGGCCGCCTCGTACGACGGGGAGCGCGGCCATCCCGTGCTGTTCGGGTCGGACCGCTGGGCGGACATCGCGGCGACGGCGACCGGGGACCGGGGCGCGCGGGTCCATCTGAGGGAGCACGCGGACGAGGTCGTGCTGGTGGAGTGCGGGGACGTCGCCGCCCCTTTCGACATCGACACCCCGCCCGACCTGGCACGTCTCGCTTGAGGAACGCTCGTGCGTCACTTGAGCGGGCTGTGACCGTTATGGCACTGAGGGCCACGGGTGATCGGAATCTGTCGACTCGGAGAATCTCGACATCAACAAACCATTGAACTTCCACCATGAGGAAATTACTATCCACTGGTCAGAAGCGCCCTGAACCACAGACGGCGCCCGCGACCGTTATCCGGAACTCTCCACACCCGACGACACTGCGTGCCGTCTTGCGCGAGCATTCCCCGCGGCCGCCAGGCACCGCCGCTGAAGGAGTGACAGATATGTCCGCACCAGCGCCGTCCCCGCTGGCCATCGTCGACGCCGAGCCCCTGCCCCGGCAGGACGAAGTCCTCACCGAAGCGGCCCTCGCCTTCGTGGCCGAGCTCCACCGGCGGTTCGCCCCCCGCCGCGCCGAGCTCCTCGCCCGACGCGGCGAGCGGCGCGCCGAGATCGCCCGGACCTCCACCCTCGACTTCCTCCCGGACACTGCACAGGTCCGCGAGGGAGCCTGGAAGGTCGCGCCGGCCCCGGCCGCGCTGAACGACCGCCGCGTGGAGATCACCGGTCCGACGGACCGCAAGATGACCATCAACGCCCTCAACTCGGGCGCCAAGGTCTGGCTCGCCGACTTCGAGGACGCCTCGGCTCCCACCTGGGAGAACGTCGTCCTCGGCCAGCTCAACCTCATCGACGCCTACGAGCGCCGCATCGACTTCACCGACCCGCGCACGGGCAAGGCGTACGCCCTGAAGCCCGCCGACCAGCTCGCCACCGTCGTCATGCGGCCGCGCGGCTGGCACCTGGAGGAGCGCCACCTCAGCTTCGAGGGCGGCCCCGCCTCGGGCTCCCTCGTGGACTTCGGCCTCTACTTCTTCCACAACGCCAAGCGCCTGATCGACCTCGGCAAGGGCCCGTACTTCTACCTGCCGAAGACGGAGTCGCACCTGGAGGCGCGCCTCTGGAACGAGATCTTCGTCTTCGCCCAGGACTACGTCGGCATCCCGCAGGGCACCGTCCGCGCGACCGTCCTCATCGAGACCATCACCGCGGCCTACGAGATGGAAGAGATCCTCTTCGAGCTCAAGGACCACGCGGCGGGCCTCAACGCGGGCCGCTGGGACTACCTGTTCTCGATCGTGAAGAACTTCCGCGACGGCGGCGAGAAGTTCGTCCTGCCGGACCGCAACGCGGTCACCATGACGGCCCCCTTCATGCGCGCCTACACCGAGCTGCTCGTCCGCACCTGCCACAAGCGCGGCGCGCACGCCATCGGCGGCATGGCGGCCTTCATCCCGTCCCGCAAGGACGCCGAGGTCAACAAGGTCGCGTTCGAGAAGGTCAAGGCCGACAAGGACCGCGAGGCGAACGACGGCTTCGACGGCTCCTGGGTCGCCCACCCCGACCTGGTCCCGATCGCGATGGCCTCCTTCGACGCGGTCCTCGGCGACAAGCCGAACCAGAAGGACCGCCTGCGCGAGGACGTCTCGGTGGCCCCGGGCGAGCTGATCGCGATCGATTCCCTCGACGCGAAG
Organism: Streptomyces sp. NPDC004667; assembly: GCF_040609475.1. Classification (NCBI taxonomy): domain Bacteria; kingdom Bacillati; phylum Actinomycetota; class Actinomycetes; order Kitasatosporales; family Streptomycetaceae; genus Streptomyces; species Streptomyces sp. NPDC004667. The sequence goes on from NZ_JBEXKC010000018.1 coordinate 2,158, forward strand.
CCCACCTACGACGGCCTGGTCAACGCCGTCCAGGTCGGCACCCGTTACATCGAGGCGTGGCTGCGCGGCCTCGGCGCCGTCGGCATCTTCGGCCTCATGGAGGACGCCGCCACCGCCGAGATCTCCCGTTCGCAGATCTGGCAGTGGATCAACGCCGGAGTCGTGTTCGAGAACGGCAAGACGGCCACCGCCGAGCTGACCCGCGAGATCGCCGCCGAGGAACTGGACAGGATCCGCGCCGAGGTCGGCGAGGAGGCCTTCGCGTCCGGAAAGTGGCAGCAGGCCCACGACCTCCTCCTGCAGGTCTCCCTGGACGCCGACTACGCGGACTTCCTCACCCTCCCCGCGTACGACCAGCTGATCGGCTGACCCGGGCCCTCGGCTGACACGCACAGCAGCCGAACACCGGCTTCCGCCCCCGCCGCCGCCCTGGCGACGGGGGCGGAGCCATGTCGTGGACCGGTCGCGGGCCGGTCGCGACCCGGTCGCGGGCCGACCGAATGGTCGGCCGTTACTTCATCGTAACCTTGCTGTACCTAGCGGTAACAAGCGGGGGCGTGTCACCTTTCCGATGCCACCGGCGCCGGCGGTACCCCCACTTTCCAAGCCACGCAACGGAGTTGCCGCCCAGCGTTTCCTCGGCGGCTCCGGCGTGGCCGACCGCAGGAGTTCCGCAGTGATCGGATTCCGCAAGGCCGGCAAGGACAGGGCCGCCGCCCGCAGTCGCGTGCGACGACTGGCCGGCGCCGCGATGGCCGTACCGCTCGCCGCCGGCGCGCTGCTGGCCGCCGGGGCCGGGACGTCGGCCGCCAGCCCGGGGACCGGGCCCACCGCCGTGGTGTCCATGGGCGACAGCTACATCTCCGGCGAGGCCGGACGCTGGAAGGGCAACAGCCTGACCAACAGCGGGAGCAGGAACGGCACCGACCGGGCGTGGGTCAGCGGCAGTTCCTACGACCCCGCCAAGGTGTACGGCGCGACCGCCATGGGGTGCGACCGTTCGGACTCGGCCGAGGTGCTCAGCGCGGGCGCCGTCGCCGACGTGGCCGTCAACCTCGCCTGCTCCGGGGCCACTTCGCAGAACGTGTTCCGGGCCTCCAACGGGGGCGTGGCCTTCAAGGGCGAGGCCCCGCAGGCCGACCAGCTCGCGGCCGTGGCCGCGGCCAAGAACGTGAAGGTCATCGCCCTGTCCATCGGCGGCAACGACCTCGGCTTCGCCGACATCATCAAGGACTGCGCGCTCGACTTCGTCCTGTGGAACTCGTACTGCTACGACGACCAGCAGGCGGTCGTCGACCAGAAGATCGACGGGGTGATGGCGGGCATCGGCAAGTCCGTCGACGAGATCCGCGCCGTGATGCGCGGGGCCGGCTACGGGGACTCCTCGTACCGGATCGTGCTGCAGTCCTACCCGTCACCGATCCCCCGGGGCGCGGAGAACCGGTACACCCAGAGCGACTGGAGCCGCCTCAACACCGGCGGCTGTCCCTTCTGGAACCGTGACTCGGACTGGGCGCGCGACTCGCTCGTGCCGCAGCTCGCGAACCGCATCAAGGGGGTCGCGACGGCCAAGGGCGTCCAGTTCCTCGACCTGCGCGACATGCTCCAGGGGCGCGAGGTGTGCGCGAAGTCCAGCAAGCTGGTCAGCTCCACCGTCCCGGCCTCGGCGAAGACGAGCGAGTGGGCGCGCTGGATCGACAACAACGAGACCCAGGGACCGATCCAGGAATCCATGCACCCGAACTACTACGGCCAGCTGGCCGTCGGGCGCTGCCTGGCCCTGGCGGTGGCCCAGCCCGCGAACTCCGGTTCCAGCTGCAAGAACACCGCCGGGGGCGACCACACCGGGATGTACCTGACGCCGGCCCCGTGAGGCGGGCGGGGCGGGCTGTCGTCCTCAGGGGCGTGACGGCCCGTCCCGCACGTGCGGGCGCTCGCGTGCGCGTCGGTCTACGCCGCGCGCCGCGGACCGCTCGGGAGGGCGGCCAGGGCCGTGGCGAAGGCCGCGCGGCAGCGGAGCCAGTCCGGGTCCGGGGACGGCGCGTGCAGCGCGAGGAGCTTGGGCAGGAGGTCCGCCGAGAAGGCGCGGGCCGCCTCCGCCGGCAGCAACGAGGGCAGGTTGTCGATGGCGATGACGTCCAGCGCCGGGGTGCCGCCGCGCAACCGGCGGGCGGGGGCCGCCCAGTCGGTGAGGCGGTCGTAGACGGGGAGCAGGTGCAGCGGGGATCCGGTGTCACAGGTGATGTCGGCGATCACCGAGAGCCGGCGGGTCCCGGCGGAGGCCTCGAGGTCGGCCGGGGTGAGGAAGGGCGGCACCGGGCGGGTGGTGAGGACCGCGTGGACCAGGATGTCGTGGCCGAGCAGCACGGCCCGGTCCATGTCGCGGGTCGCGGCACGGTCCCAGAGCGTGGGCCGGATCCCGGCGGTGGCCAGGGCGTCGCAGGCCCCGCGTCCGCTGCGGCCGGCCGCGCCGGTCACCAGGGCCCGTAACGGCCGGCCCTCGCGGGCCCGGCGCAGCCGCGCGTCGAGTTCGGCGCGGGGCAGCGGGGCCAGCGGGGCGGTGAGCCGGCCGCGCGCGTGCAGTGCGGCGAGGGCGGCGCCCGCGTACCCGGCCCAGTAGCCGAAGGCGGCCAGCCTGCGGCCCTGCGCGTCGGCGAGGTACTCCAGGTCCAGCAGGGTGCCGCCGCCGGCCGCGAAGCGCCTCAGCAGCTCGGGGCCCTGCGCCTGCCCCTTGTAGGCGTGCCCGAAGTACACGTGCCGGTGGTGCAGCCGCTCGGGTGTGGGCGGGAGTTCCTTGAGCCCGAGGACGTACGCCGACCGGGGCGCGGACCCCGCCCAGGAACCGGCCGGGGCGGTGGCGCAGCCGGCGGCCGCGTAGGCGTCGAGCGGGAAGACCCGGTGACCGGACTCCTCCACGGTGATCCGTACGCCCTGCCGGACGAGCCGCGCGGCGTCCTCGGGGGTCAGCGGTGCGCGGCGTTCGGTGGGTCGGGTCTCGCTGCGCATCCAGAGCTGGGGGAGCTGCGACATGGCTGTACCACCTGTCCGTTCGGCGGGGTGGGTGGGCTCATGCGATGTCTTTCCGCGCCGTATACGGCGTACGCGGGATCGGCGCGGCAACTCCGGGCCCGGGAGCCCCCGGGACCCCGTCCGTCGACACCCGGCCCAGGGCCCTCGGGGGGTCGGCCCGGACCCGGTCGGCGGACCGGTCGGCTCCCCGTCCGGCGGCCCGTCCGGCAGGTGGGGTCAGAGCTCCGGGAGGAGGTCCCGCAGCGGGGTCCTGGCACCCTCCGCGAGCGCCGCCCGGAAGGCCTGGGGGTCCATCCGGGCCCGCAGGACCCGCTCCGCCCGCGGGAGGCAGGCGCTGGCGGGGCGGATGCGGGCGACCGCGCCGAGCAGTCGCGCGGACTCCTCGTAGCAGCCCGCGTCGGCCTCCAGTTCGGCGAGCAACTCCGCCGTGAGCGCCTGCCCGAGGCCGTCGCCGAGGAGCAGCTGGATCTCCAGGGCGCGCAGCAGTTCGGCGCGGGCCAGGGCCGGGCGGCCCTCGCGGCGCTGGACCATGGCATGGGCGTAGCCGGTCCAGGAGCGGGCCCACAGGTCCACCGGCCCGTCCGGCGGACCGTCCTCGACGGGGACGGACGCCGGGTCGGTGTGCGCGAGCGCCATCGTCAGGGCCGCCCGCAGCGCCTCCGGACCCGGCCCGAACTCCGGGTCCGGGGGCAGCAGTTCGAGCGCCTCGCGGAATTCGGCGGCGGCCTCCCAGGGCCGGTCCCGCCAGAGCGCGACGAGCCCCCGCAGGTGCGCCAGGTAGGCCACGCAGGCGTCCTCGCCCTCCTGCACGGCCGCGCTCCAGGCCTCCACCAGCAACGGATCGGCGGCCTCCGCCTCCCCGGAACTCGCCACCAGCCAGGCGGCCAGCCACAGCGCCCGGGCGGGCCGGGGCGCCGGGTGCAGGGCCAGGGCCCGTTCCAGGTGCCGCCTCCCCTCCTCGACCAGCCCGCAGGGCGACCACAGGAACCACAGCGCCACGGCGATCTCCAGGGCGCCCCCGGGGCCGGCCGCGGCGCGCGGGTTCATCGCGGCGCGCAGCTCGGGCAGTTCCGCGACGGCCAGTGCGCGCGCCTCCCGCTGCTCCCCCGACCGCCACAGCCGGGCGGCCCGCTCGGCGGTGGCCCGGTACCGCTCGCGGTGACGGCGTGCCGCGGTCGCCCCGTCGCCGTCCGGGGCGAGGGCGAGCCGCCTGGCGGCGAGGGCGCGTACGGACAGCGGCAGCCGGTGGCGGCCCGGGCGGCCGGTTTCCTCCAGCAGGGCGGGGGTGATCCGCTCCAGTGCCTCGGCGGCCCGCCGCGGGGCGAGCGAGCCGAAGCCGCACACCTCGACGACGGCTTCCCGGTCGAAGGAGCCCGCGAAGACCGAGAGCCGGTCCCACAGCAGCCGTTCGTCGGGCGGGGCGAGGCTGCAGGTGCGCAGGGCGTCCGCCCCGCCGGCCCGGCCGGCGCCGCCCGAGAGGAAGTCCAGCGGGTCGGCGGTGAGCCGGCGCAGCGCCTCGGCGGGGGCGTACCGGTGGGCGCGCCCGGCGGCGAGTTCCAGCGCGCCGGGGATCCCGTCGAGGGCCCGGCACAGGGCGGCGACGGCTCCGGCGTTGCGTTCGGTGAGCTCGAAGAGGGGGTCGGCCCCGCGCGCCCGTTCCTCGTAGAGGCGTACGGCCTCGTACCCGGCGACCTCGGCCACGGGCCGCCGGGCGGGATCGGGCGCGGCGTCCGGTGCGGGCGGCACGGGTGCGGGCGGCAGGGGTGCGGGCGGCGGCGGTACGGCCAGCGGCGGTACGGCGAGCAGTGCCTCCCCGGCCGGCCCGACGGCGCGCTGCGAGGTCGCCAGGATCCGCAGCCGGGGCAGCCGTACCAGCAGGGCGGACACCAGCGGACCGGCCTGCGCGCCGAGTTGTTCGCAGCCGTCGAGCACGAGCAGGGCCTCGCGGCCGTCGAGCCGCCGGACCAGCTCCGCCTCCAACGCCCCGCTGCCGCCGGCGGGCACGCCGGCCATGTCGGCCCAGACCACGTCGGCGCCCCGGTCGCGGCCCAGGGTGCGGACGGTCCGCACGGCCAGCCGGGTCTTGCCGATGCCGGCCGGTCCTGTGAGGGTGACGAGTCGTGCCGTGGCGAGCAGGGCCGCCGTACGGCTCAGCTCGCCCTCCCGGCCGATGAGACTGGACAGTTCGGCCGGCACCGACTGGCGCACGCTCGTGCCGGGCTCCCCCACACGTCCTCCCGCTGTCGTCGCCAAGGTGCGCACTGCTGCCCGATTCAACAGTTCAGCACACAAAGAGAGATCATCAGCCGAGCGTCCGGTCGACCGGACGGTGACCGGGAGAACCACCAGGGGAAGGCATGAACTCCGCCGTTTCCGCCATCGACGACACCGACCGGGCGCTGGTCCACGCGCTCCAGCTGGCACCCCGTGCCAGCTGGGAGCGGCTGGCACCGGTGCTCGGCGCCCGGCCGGACACCCTCGCGCGCCGCTGGGACCGGATGACCGCCGCCGGGGAGGCCTGGATCACGGGCCTGGGGCTGCGGACCGGCAGCCGGGCGCCCTGCATGGCGTGGGTGGAGGTGACCTGCGCGCCGGGCGCCTCCCCCGCGGTCGGCACCTCCCTGGTGGAGGACCCCCACACCATGGGGGTGGAGCACAGCACGGGCGGCCGGGACCTGCTGCTCTTCGTCGCCGTGCCCGACCTGCACACGCTGTACCGCTACCTGCAGTTCCGCGTGCAGCGGATCCCCGGGGTGAGCGGCACCCGCTCCTCGATGGTCACGGCGGTGCACACCGCCCCCGACCGCTGGCGCCTGGACCAGCTGACGCCGGCCCAGGCCGACCGGCTGACGGGGCGCACCCGCCGCGCGGCCGCACCGGTCTCCGCCTCGGCGCCGGGGCCGGCGGCCCTGCTGGTGGAGGACCGGACCCTGATGCTGGCGCTGGCCTCGGACGCGCGCCGCAGCGTGGCCTCGCTGGCCCGTGAGTCGGGGATGAGCGAGTCGACGGTACGGCGCCGGCTGGGGCGGCTGGAAGCGCGGCAGGGCCTGCGCTACAGCTGCGCGATGGCCTCGGGACTGTCCGGCTGGCCGGTGTCGGCGACGCTGTGGGCGGAGGTGCCGGAGCACGAGGTCGCCGACTGCGCGGCGGTGGCCTCGGGACTGCGCGAGACCCGGACCTGCATGTCCGTCAGCGGCCCCTGGAACTTCATGATCAGCGCCCGGCTGCGCACCGTCGAGGAGCTGTCCCGCTACACCGCCGACCTGTCGCGGCGGCTGCCGGGACTGCGCATCACCGACACGGCGGTGGCGCTGTGCGTGCGCAAGTCGGAGGCGCAGGAACTGGACCAGGCGGGCCGGCGGGTACGGACCGTACTGCCGGACATCTGGCGCGACCCGGTGCCGGCCCCCCGGCCGGCACCCGGCCGGGGCTCCACATAGGCCGGAGCTCCCCGTAGGCCGGGTCTCAGGCGCCCGGGGACAGGGCCCGTTCCACCGCGTCGAAGGCGGCGTCGACCCGTGCGCGGTGGTCCTCGGCGATGTCGGCCGCGCGTTCTCCGGCGAGCAGCCGCCGGGCCGTGGTGACGTAGACGGTCCGGTACGCGGCCACGGTCAGGGCCGCGGTCAGCCGCGCCCCGGGGCCGCCGATCGCTTCGGCCAGCGCATCCTCCAGCTCCTCGACGCCCTCGCGCGCCCGCGCCCGCAGCGCCGGCGAGCCGAGGACGATCCGCCAGAAGTGCGGGAAGGTGTCGCCGACGCCCGCCAGCGGGTGGCGCTGGTCGAGGAGCCGCAGCAGCAACTCCCGCAGGCCGGCCAGCGGGGGCGTGCCGTCGGGGCGGTCGCGCACGGCGGCCGAGAACAGCTCGACGGCTTCGGGGATCCGGTCGAGGAAGAGGTCCTCCTTGCGCGGGAAGTGGTTGAACACCGTCATCGTCGAGACCTCCGCGGCCTTGGCGACCTCGGCCACGGTCACCTGGTCGAAGCCGCGCTCCCCGAACAGCGCCGTCGCCACGTCGGAGATCCGCTGGCGGGTCTCGCGCTTCTTGCGTTCGCGCAGCGAGCCCGTCGCCGCGTCCGTGTCCTTCTCCGGTTCCATGGGAATCACTATAGCGACTACAAAGTTTTAGTGACTATAGTCAGCGCATGGAATCGGACTTCGACACAGACACAGGCGCGGACACGGACACGGACGTGGTGGTGGCGGGCGGCGGCCCCGTCGGGCTCATGCTGGCCTGCGAACTCCGGCTCGGCGGGGCCCGCGTGGTCCTCGTGGAGCGCCGTACCGACGTGGACCCGACCATCAAGGCGGGGTCGATCAACACCCCCACCGCAGAGGCCTTCCACCGGCGCGGGATGCTGCCCGCGCTCGCCGAGGTGCAGCAGCGCGCCCTCGAACAGTTCCGGAACTTCATGCGCGACCGGCCGGGGGGCCCGCCGGCCGGAGGGGCCCCGCGCACCCCGCCCAGGTTCGCCGCGCACTTCGGCGGCATCATGCTGGACGGCGCCCACCTGGACGAGTCCGACCCGGACTTCGCTCACGCCGGACCGGCTTCCGAGGTGGGCCTCGTACCGCAGCAGGACATCGAGCGGCTGCTCGCCGAACGCGCCGCGCGGCTCGGCGTCGAGCTGCTCCACGGCGTGGAACTGACGGGCTTCGACGCCGGGGACGAGGGGGTCGAGGTCCGCACGGCCCCGGCGGGCGGCGGGCCGGACCGCACCATACGGGCGGGCTGGCTGGTCGGCTGCGACGGCGGCCGCAGCACGGTACGCAAGCTCGCGGGCTTCGCCTTCCCCGGAACGGATCCCTCGATCACCGGTCACCAGGCCGTCGTCACCATGACCGGGGCCGAGGCCCTGAAGACCGGCTGGAACCACACCGACACCGGGACGTACGTCCACGGGCCCGTCCCGGGCCGCGTGCTCACGGTCGAGTTCGACGGACCGCCCGCCGACCGCGAGGCACCCGTCACCGCCGGGGAACTGCAGAAGAGCCTGCGGCACGTCACCGGCTCGGCCGACGTCACCGTCACCGAGGTGCACACCGCCACCCGCTTCACCGACAACGCCCGCCAGGCGTCGGACTACCGCTCGGGCCGCGTCCTGCTCGCGGGTGACGCGGCGCACGTCCACTCGCCGTTCGGCGGCCAGGGGCTGAACCTCGGCATCGGGGACGCGGTGAACCTGGGCTGGAAGCTCGCCGCGGTGGTCCGGGGCGGGGCTCCCGAAGGGCTCCTGGACTCGTACACCGCCGAACGGCACCCGATCGGGGCCTGGGTGCTCCGGTGGACGAGGGCGCAGATCGCCCTGATGCGGCCGGAGCCCGCGTCCCGGGCCCTGCGCGACGTGGTCGGCGAGCTGACGGCGACCACGACCGGCACGACCTACTTCGTCAAGAAGATCTCCGGGGTGTGGCAGCGCTACGACCTGCCCGGCGCCCACCCGCTGGTGGGTCGCAGCGCCCCCGATCTCGAACTGGCCGACGGTCGCCGGCTCGCGGACCTGATGCACGACGGGCGGGCCCTGCTCCTGGTCCTCGCGGACGACGCGGGCGTCTCGGCGGTGGCCGACGGGTACGGGGACCGGGTGCGGGTGGTCACCGCCGCCGGCCCCGCCGGACCGGCGCCGACCGCGCTGCTCGTGCGCCCCGACGGGTGCACCGCCTGGGCGGTGGACGCCGACGGCGACCGGGCACCGGCACTGCGGGAGCTCGCCGGGGCCCTGACCCGGTGGTTCGGATCCCCCGTGCCCGCCGGAGCCTGACCGCGCGCCCGTGAGGGAGCCGACGCGAACGGCGGCGCGTACGCCACACCCGCAGTGGGTGGCGTACGCGCCGCCGTTCGTCCGTGTTCCGCGTCCGGAGGGTCAGTGCACGAAGGCCGGCTCCGCGGAGGCCTCCGCCGCGGCGTCCTTCTTGGCGCCGAGGTGGTTGAAGGCCAGGTTGAGGACGATCGCGACCACGCAGCCGGTGCTGATGCCGGAGTCGAGGACGACGAGCAGGTCCTTGGGGAAGTGGTGGTAGAAGCCGGGGGCGGCGATCGGGATCAGGCCGATGCCGACCGAGGCGGCGACGATCAGGGCGTTCTCGCCCTTCTCCATGGCCGCGCCCGCCAGGGTCTGGATCCCGCTGGCCGCGACCGAGCCGAAGAGCACGATGCCGGCGCCGCCGAGGACGGGCAGCGGGACGACCCCGATGACGGAGGCGGCCATCGGACACAGGCCCAGCAGGATCAGGATGCCGCCGCCGGCTGCGACCACGAACCGGCTGCGCACCTTGGTCATCGCGACGAGGCCGATGTTCTGGGCGAAGGCGCTGCACATGAAGCCGTTGAACAGCGGGCTGAGGGCACTGCCGAGGGTGTCGGCGCGCAGGCCGCCCTCGATGGTCTTCGCGTCCGCCGGACGGCCGACGATCTTGCCGAGGGCGAGGATGTCCGCGGTCGACTCGGTCATGCAGACGAGCATGACGATGCACATCGAGATGATCGCCGCCACCTGGAACTGCGGGGCCCCGAAGTGGAAGGGGGTGGGGAAGCCGATGACGTCGGCGTTCTTGACGGCGTCGAAACTGGTCATGCCCAGCGGCAGTGCGATCAGGGTGCCCGCGACGAGGCCGAGCAGGATGGAGATCTGCTGGAGGAAGCCGCGCAGGAACTTGCGCATCACCAGGACGATCGCCAGCGTGAGGGCGGCCATGCCGATGTTCTTCATCGAGCCGTAGTCGGTCGCCGTGCGGTTGCCTCCCTGGGACCAGTTGAACGCCACGGGGAGCAGCGAGACGCCGATCAGGGTGATGACGGTGCCGGTCACCACGGGCGGGAAGAAGCGGACGAGCTTGCCGAAGTAGGGGGCGGCGAGGAAGCCGACCAGTCCGGCGACGATGATCGCGCCGAAGATCACGGGGATGGCGTCGGCGCCCTCGCCCTTGCCTATCGCGATCATCGGGGTCACTCCGGCGAAGGAGACACCGTTGACGAAGGGGAGTTTGGCGCCGATCTTCCAGAACCCGAGGGTCTGGAGGAGGGTGGCGAGGCCTGCGGTGAAGAGCGAGGCGCCCATCAGGAAGGCGGTCTCGGTGGCGGAGAGTCCGACCGCGGGACCGACGATCATGGGCGGGGCCACGACGCCCGCGTACATGGCGGCCACGTGCTGGAGCCCGCTCGTGAACATCTTCAGCGGAGGCAAGGTCTCGTCGACCGGGTGCTTCTCCTCCGGTACTGCGACTGCATCTTTGCGAAACCTGGGCGTTGCGGCCACGGCTTCCTCCGTACGGTTGTGCACGCCGGCAGGGACGTGAGTGTCATGGAGGTGGGTGCGAAAGCGTTGCTGTCGAGCCTGTATGCAGTTGTGGGTGGTGCGATTTCTTGCCCCAAGGGGTGCGGAAACGATTCGCCCAAAAAGGTTCCGCGCATCGAGCCGGTATCGCCGTGGCAGTGGACCGGAACAGGGCAGCACGGTGCTGCGGTGCTGGTGTTGTCACGCGTCACCGCCCCCGGGAGCGCCTTCGGATCTCTCCTCGGGCGCTTCCCGGGAACGGCTGCCGCGGACCCCGCTCGGGTCCGCGACCGCCGGCCGGGGGCCGTCCCCCCCGACCGGACTCCGTGGGATCAGGCCTGCGCGGAGATCCGCGCGAGGCGCTGCGCCTCTTCCCGCGTGGACACGGCGATCGCGTCCTCGTCGGCGAAGAGCAGTCGGTTGTCCTCCACGATCTGCCTGCCGTTGACGAACGAGGCCGTCACCGGAGCCGCCGCGCCGAAGACCAGGGCGGTGACCGGGTCGGCGATGGAGGAGTGCAGGAAGGTGTTCAGGTTCCACAGGACCAGGTCGGCGAGCTTGCCGACCTCCAGCGAGCCGATGTTGTCCGCGCGGCCGAGGACCTGCGCGCCACCGTAGGTGCCCAGGCGCAGGGCCTGGCGCGCATTGAGGGCGCGCTCGCGGTGGACCGGGTTCAGACGGTTGATCAGCAGCGCGTTGCGCAGCTCGGTGTGCAGCTCACCGGACTCGTTGGAGGCGGTGCCGTCCACTCCGAGGCCCACCGGTACGCCGGCGGCCAGCATGTCCGGGACGCGGGCGATGCCGGCGGCCAGACGGGCGTTGGAGGACGGGCAGTGCGCGACACCGGTCTTGGTACGGGCGAACGCGGCGATGTCGGAGTCGTTCATGTGGACGCTGTGCGCCATCCACACGTCCTCGCCGAGCCAGCCGGTCGACTCGAAGTAGTCGGTGGGGCCCATGCCGAACAGTTCCTTGCAGAACTGCTCTTCCTCGACGGTCTCCGAGCCGTGGGTGTGCAGGCGCACACCGAGGCGGCGGGCCAGCTCGGCGCCCTGCTTCAGCAGCTCGGTGGAGACCGAGAAGGGGGAGCAGGGGGCGACGGCGACCTGGGTCATCGAGTCGAAGGAGGCGTCGTGGTACTTCCTGACGGTCGCCTCGGTGTCGGCGAGCGCGCCTTCGAGGGTCTCGACGGCGTGGTCCGGCGGCAGGCCGCCGTCCTTCTCGCTGCGGTCCATCGAGCCGCGGGCGAGGGTGAAGCGGACACCCATCTCGGACGCGGCGCGGATGATCGAGCCGGACAGGTCGCTGGAGCCCTTGGGGAAGACGTAGTGGTGGTCCATCGCGGTGGTCACACCGCCCTTGGCCATCGCGGCGAGGGAGCCCTGCGCGGCCGTGTACGTCATCTGCTCGTCGATGCGCGCCCAGGTCGGGTACAGCGAGACGAGCCAGTTGAAGAGGTTGTGGTCGGTGGCCAGACCACGCGTGATCCACTGGTAGAAGTGGTGGTGCGTGTTGACCAGACCGGGGGTCACGAGGTGTCCGGTGCCGTCGATGCGACGGACGACGTTGTCGAGGTTCTCGGGGGCCTTGCCCGCGCCGATGAACTCGATCTTGTTGCCTGCGACCACCACGTGGCCCGAGGCGTATTCGGTGTCGTTCGCGTCGACCGTAGCGATCGCACAGTTTTCGATGACGATGCGCCGGGCGGCGCTGTCCTGGGCTGCCGATGCTGCCATGGGACTTCCTCGTGCTTTCAGTGGCGGTGCGGGCACGGCAAAACCCAGGGGATTTGAGTGCCGGAGCCGGGGGCCTTGACAGCTGACAGTACTGCCGCCCCGAGTGGTGCGTCCGGGTGCCGATTCACGAAGCAGAACGTGTCGCCCGCCCCGGGGCCACTGCGGAGCCCCGGGACCGGCGTGCCGTGATCAGAGGTTGGTCATGTCCACGGGGATACGGGCGTCAACGCCGTCGCGGAGGACCGTCGCCTCGATCAGACCGTACGGACGGTCCGCGGCGAAGTACACCTCGTTGTCGTTCTTGAGGCCGAACGGCTCGAGGTCGACGAGGAAGTGGTGCTTGTTCGGGAGCGAGAAGCGGACCTCGTCGATCTCCGAACGGTGGTTGATGATGCGCGAACCCATCTGGTACAGGGTCTGCTGCAGCGACAGGGAGTAGGTCTCCGCGAAGGCCTGGAGCATGTGCTTCTTGGTCTCGGCGTAGGACTTCTCCCAGTTGGGCATCCGCTGCTCGTCGTCGGTCCAGTTGAAGCGCCAGCGGCCCGACACCTGGGTGGCCAGGATGCGGTCGTACGCCTCCTGCAGGGTCGTGTACTTGTCCTTCACGTAACCCCAGAACTCCGAGTTGGTGGAGTTCATGACGATCAGGTCCTTGAGGCCGGAGATGACCTCCCAGTTCTGGCCGTCGTACGTGATCTGGGTGACGCGGGTCTCCATGCCCTTGCGGACGAAGGAGTGGTTCACCTCGTCGGAGCCGATGAACTTGGAGTTGGCGTCCGAGGTGGCGATCCGGTCCCAGGCGTACTCCTCGATCCGGATCCGCGCGCGCTTGATCGGCTCCTGGCTGTTGACGAACCAACGCGCCAGGTGGATGCCGAACTGCTCGGCGGACTCGATGCCGTACTCCTTGGCGAACGCGTACACCGTGTTCTTGGTGGTGTCCGTCGGCAGGCAGTTGGCGTTGGAGCCGTTGTAGTGGACGTCGTCCATGTCGCCGGAGAGGGCGACCGAGACGTTCAGGTCCTTGATGTGGTGGGTGTCGCCGTCCCGCGTGATCTTGACGACGCGGTTCTCTGCCTTGCCGTACTGGTTCTGGCCCAGAATCGTGGCCATGACTAGCTCCCTCGGTAAACGGAGTAGCCGAACGGGTTGAGCAGCAGCGGTACGTGGTAGTGCTCGCCCGGGTTCACCGCGAAGGTGATGGTTACCTCGGGGAAGAACGCACCGCTGTCCCTTACGCGGGGGGCGTCCTGCTGCGCCTCGGCTTGCTTCTTTTCGCTGTGCTTATTCAAGAAGTACGTCTCGGTCTCGAAATCGAGACGCACGTGTGTGGTGCCCTCCGGCAGCGCCGGCAGGTCCTTGCAACGCCCGTCGGCGTCGGTGGCGCTGCCGCCCAGGGCCGCCCACTCGCCGTCCAGGCCCGTGCGGGCCGACAGGGAGATGGCGACGCCCTCGGCGGGCTTGCCGATGCTGGTGTCCAGGATGTGCGTGGACACCGACGCGGTGGTCGCGGTGCTCATGCTCACTCTCCTTCTTCTGCGAGTTCGGCGAGACGGGTCAGACGGATCCGGTTGATCTTGACGAGCTCGCCGCGGGCGATTTCGCGCTCCCGCTCCGGCGAGTTGTCGATCCGGACCTTGACCGCGTCCCGCATGAACTCACCGGTCGCACCGGTGGCGCAGATGAGGAAGACGTGGCCGAACTTGTCCTGGTAGGCCAGGTTCAGTTCGAGGAGCTCGTTCTTGAGCTCCTCCGAGGCACCGGCCATGCCACGCTGCTCGCGGGCGGAGGTCGGGTCCCCCGGCTTCGGCCGGCCGATCGGCGCGTGGCCTCCCATCGCCTCGCCCAGGTCCTCGGCGGTGAGCTCCGCCATGGCGGACTCGTTGGCCGAGAAAAGGGCTTCGGCGCCGGCGAAGGGGCGCTGGGCGAGCATCTTGCTCCCCCAAGCCGAGCTGGCGCACACCTCGTGCAGCTCGGCCGCGGCCGCGCTGTCGTCCAAGGCGTTGAACCGGGTGAGACCCGGGGTCGGACTCGAAGTCACGGTAGGCCTCCGTGGCCTGTTGTTGCTTTGACGGGCTGCGCATAGCTAACGCCCTCGACAACACGGCGTCAACACTTTGTTGAAACTTCCCGTACACAAAAGCCGCCGCCCGGGTGAATTGGGCGGCGGCTGGTCACCGCGGGTGAATCTACCTTCACTCCTGGCTGCTTTTGGTCCCCTTCGGGGCGCCGGCGTCCCTGTTCAAGTAGTTGTAGACCGTGAAGCGGCTCACGCCCAGGGCTCCCGCGACCGTCTCCACGCCGTGCCGCACGGAGAAGGCGCCCCGCGCCTCCAGTATCCGCACCACGTCCTGCTTGGACTTCCGGTCGAGCTGCGCCAACGGTACGCCGTGCCGCCGCTCCAGGGCCGCCAGGATGTGGTCCAGCGAGTCGGAGAGCTGGGGCAGGCGCACCGCGAGCAGCTCCCGGCCCTCCCACGACAGCACGACGTCGTCGGGCTGCGCCAGCGCGGGATCCATCAGCTCGCCCCCCATCGCGTCCACCAGCGGCTTGACCGCGGCGACGAAGGGGTGGTCGCGGGGCTCGGTCACGGGGTGTCCTCCCCGATCACGTTGACCTGGAGCGAGACGCGCGTCGCCCCGGCCTCCAGGGAACCGCGCAGCAGCGCGGCCACCGCGGTCAGCACCCGGTCGGACTCGCCCTCGGCCGTGTTGCCGAACGGGCCGACGTCCACCGCGTCCAGCTGGGCCTTCTGGATGACCTCGCGGGCGGCCACGGCGTGGGCGGGGGCCTCTTCGAGGTCGAAGGGCTCGGTCGTGAACTCCACTCTCAATCGCACGCAGGTCAACCTACTGCGCGGTCGGGATTTTTCGGGAGTCCGCACTTGACATCCGCGCCGGGACCCATGCAGTCTTCCATCAAGCAGAAAATAACTTCCGCAATACGGAAGGAGCGCACACCCCTCATGGGATACACGGACCAGCGCTTCGATGTGAACCTGTCGATCCTCTTCACGGAACTCCCGCTCCTGGAGCGCCCCGCGGCCGCCGCCGCGGCGGGCTTCACGGCGGTCGAGCTGTGGTGGCCCTGGATCGAGACCCCCACCCCCGCCCAGGAAGAGCTGGACGCCCTCAAGAAGGCTCTTGAGGACGCCGGCACTCAGCTGGTGGGCCTGAACTTCTACGCCGGCCAGCTGCCGGGCCCGGACCGCGGCGCGGTCTCGGTACCCGGTGAGGAGTCGGACCGCTTCAACGCCAACATCAACGTGGCGGCGGACTTCGCCGCCTCGGTCGGCTGCAAGGCGCTCAACGCCCTCTACGGCAACCGGGTCGACGGCGTCGACCCGGCCGTGCAGGACGAGCTGGCCCTGAAGAACCTGGTCGTCGCGGCGCAGGCCGCGGACCGCGTGGGTGCGATCCTCCTGATCGAGACCCTCAACAAGCCCGAGTCGCCGCTCTACCCCCTGGTGAGCGCCCCGGCCGGCATCGAGGTGGTGGACAAGGTCAACGAGGCCACCGGCCTCGGGAACGCCAAGTTCCTGCTCGACCTGTACCACCTGGCGATGAACGATGAGGACCTCTCCGAGGTCATCGAAAAGTACGCCGCCAAGACCGGCCACGTCCAGATCGCGGACAAGCCGGGACGCGGTGCCCCCGGCACCGGCGAGCTGCCCCTCGAGGCGCTCCTGGACCAGCTGAAGAAGGCCGGATACGAGGGCTACGTAGGCCTGGAGTACAAGGCCGCCGACGCCGCCGCGTCCTTCGCCTGGCTCCCCGCCGAGGCCCGCGCCGCCCGCTAGGCGGACCAAGTCCGGGCGATCAGCCGGGCACCCCACGCACTTTTCGTACGAAGCATCAAGAGAAGGACCCTCATCATGAGCACCCTCCCCAAGATCGCCTGGATCGGCCTCGGAATCATGGGCTCCCCCATGGCCGAGAACCTCCTGAAGGCCGGCTACTCGGTCACCGGCTTCACGCTGGAGCAGGACAAGCTGGACCGCCTGGCCGCCGCCGGCGGCTCCGCGGCCGGCTCGATCGCCGAGGCCGTCAAGGACGCCGACGTCATCATCACGATGGTGCCCGCCTCCCCGCAGGTCGAGGCCATCTCCTACGGTGAGAACGGCATCCTGGAGAACGCGAAGTCCGGCGCGCTGATCATCGACATGTCGTCGATCACCCCGCAGACCTCGGTCGACCTCGCGAAGAACGCCGCCGCCAAGGGCATCCGCGTCATCGACGCCCCGGTGTCCGGCGGCGAGGCCGGCGCCATCGAGGCCGTCCTGTCGATCATGGTGGGTGGCGAGCAGGCCGACTTCGACGAGGCCCTCCCGGTCCTCCAGGCCCTCGGCAAGGTCATCGTCCTGTGCGGTCCGCACGGCTCCGGCCAGACGGTGAAGGCCGCCAACCAGCTCATCGTCGCGGTGAACATCCAGGCGTGCGCCGAGGCCGTCGTCTTCCTGGAGAAGTCGGGCGTGAACCTCACCGCCGCCCTGGACGTCCTCAACGGCGGTCTGGCCGGCTCCACGGTCCTGACCCGCAAGAAGGACAACTTCCTGAACCGCGACTTCAAGCCCGGTTTCCGGATCGACCTGCACCACAAGGACATGGGCATCGTCACCGACGCCGCCCGCAACGTCGGTGCGGCCCTTCCGGTCGGCGCGGTCGTCGCCCAGCTCGTGGCCTCGCTGCGCGCCCAGGGTGACGGCGGCCTGGACCACTCCGCGCTGCTCCGCGCGGTCGAGCGCCTCTCCGGCGCCCAGGTCTGATCCACCCCCCGCGGCGGCCCGCTGTCCCGGGCCGCCGCCCGCCCCCGCACGAACGGGGGCCCGAGTTTCCGGATGGTGCCGGTGCTGACACCTGTCCTGTCGCGCCCAAGTGCCGGCACCGTCCGGATCACCTCTCCTCTCTTCTTTCTTTCAACAAACTGTTGACGATGAGTTCACGCCGAAATTAGGCTGTTTCGCATGACGGAAGACGCTTTCCGTCAACAGTTGTCCCGTACGGAAGGTCACCATGTCGAAGCGCACGCTGACGACCGAGTCCGGCGCCCCGGTCGCCGACAATCAGAACTCCGCCACCGCCGGCGTCGGTGGCCCGCTCCTGGTCCAGGACCAGCAGCTGCTGGAGAAGCTCGCCCGCTTCAACCGCGAGCGCATCCCGGAGCGCGTGGTACACGCCCGCGGCAGCGCCGCCTACGGCTACTTCGAGGTGACCGACGACGTCACCGCGTACACCAGCGCGGCGTTCCTGAACACCGTCGGCAAGAAGACCGAGACCTTCCTGCGCTTCTCCACCGTGGCCGACTCGCTCGGCGGCGCGGACGCGGTCCGCGACCCGCGCGGCTTCGCCCTGAAGTTCTACACCGAAGAGGGCAACTACGACCTCGTCGGCAACAACACCCCGGTGTTCTTCATCAAGGACCCGATCAAGTTCCCCGACTTCATCCACTCCCAGAAGCGCGACCCCTTCACGGGCAAGCAGGAGCCGGACAACGTCTGGGACTTCTGGGCGCACGCCCCCGAGGCGACGCACCAGATCACCTGGCTGATGGGTGACCGCGGCATACCGGCGTCCTACCGCCACATGAACGGCTACGGCTCCCACACCTACCAGTGGACCAACGCCCAGGGCGAGGCCTTCTTCGTCAAGTACCACTTCAAGACGAACCAGGGCATCCGCTGCCTGTCGGGCGAGCAGGCCGCCGAGGTCGTCGGCAAGGACGCCAACTCGCACCAGACCGACCTGCTCCAGGCGATCGAGCGCGGCGTGAACCCGAGCTGGACCCTCTACGTCCAGGTCATGCCCGCCGCCGAGGCCGCGGACTACCGCTTCAACCCGTTCGACCTCACCAAGGTGTGGCCGCACAGCGACTACCCGCTGCAGCGCGTGGGCCGTCTGGTCCTCGACCGCAACCCGGACAACGTCTTCGCCGAGGTCGAGCAGTCCGCCTTCTCCCCGAACAACTTCGTCCCGGGCATCACCGCCTCGCCGGACAAGATGCTCCAGGGCCGCCTGTTCGCGTACGCCGACGCCCAGCGCTACCGCCTCGGTGTGAACCACACCCTGCTGCCGGTCAACGCCCCGAAGGCGACGCAGGCCGACAACTACGGCCGCGACGGCGTCATGGCGCTGCGCAACGGCTCGCGCCACGACAAGAACTACGAGCCCAACTCGTACCAGGGTCCGGCCGAGACCGGTCTCGCGCTCGGCGCCCCGAAGGCCGTCTCCGGCTACACGGGCACCCACGAGGCCCCGGCCCACACCAAGGACGACGACTTCTTCCAGGCCGGTGAGCTCTACCGTCTGATGTCGGAGGCCGAGAAGGAGCGTCTGGTGGCGAACATCGCCGGCGGTCTCTCCCAGGTCACCCTGGAGGACGTCATCGAGAAGAACCTGGCTCACTTCCACGCCGCCGACGCCGACTACGGCAAGCGCGTCGAGGAGGCCGTCCGCGCCCTGCGCGACGCCTGAGCCGCAAGTTGTACCTGGGGCCTGACGGGAGGTCATGCCCCGGGTGCTAGCCCGCACCGCGGACCCGGATGAGGGGTGGTACGCGGTGAGGGCAGGACGAGGACCGTGACGGGCGTGTGAGCCAGTGCGGTGGTAATGGGTTCCGAGGCCCGTCTCTTGACCTGAGGGAGACGACGCCGGAGTTCTCGTCACCGCCCGTCGCGGTCCCAGCCACCCTTCTCCTCCTCCACGTACAGGGGCCACGCACAGAGCCCCTGCCCGTGGAGCGGGAGGACCCTCCCCCAGTCTCCGCCCGGCGGTGCGAACGTCCTGTCGCGCCAGCCTCGCTCCGTCGGGCGGTCACCAACCAGAGCGCCGAGTCACGGACGGTCCCGTGACTCGGCGCTTTGCCGTTCCCCCGTACGGGCTCAGGCGCGCGCGGTCCGCGGCAGCCGGGCGGAGAGCAGCAGGGCGACGACGAGCAGGGCAGCCGTGGCGAGCGCGGTGCCCCCGAGGGCCTCGGCTGGGCCGCGGCCGTGGTCGGTGAACGCCGACCAGACGGTGACGAGCAGGGCCACGCCCACGGCGTTCGCCAGCTGCTGCACCGCGTTGAGCACTCCGGAGGCCGAGCCGACCTGGTCGTCGGCCACACCCGCCAGGATCACGTCGAAGAGCGGCGGGATCACCAGGCCCATCCCGAGGCCGGTCACCGCCGTACCCGGCAGCAGCCGCCAGCCGTCAACGGCTCCGTCCGCGGTGGCGGCCAGCAGGCCGAGGCCGAGCGCGGTGAGCACGATGCCCGCCTGGATCACCGCCCGGCCGTGCCGCGCCGCGAGGGCGCCCGCCGGGCCGGCGGTGGCGGCGATCCCGAGGACGAGGGGGGCGACGGCATAGCCCGCACCTTCCGGCGAGAGCCCCAGGGGTCCCTGGAAGAACAGGGAGAGCACCAGCATCAGCCCGGTGAAGGCGGCGAAGAAGGCCACGGCCACCGCGATGCCGCTGGTGTACCCGCGGTTGGCGAGCAGGGCCGGGGCCATCAGCGGGGAGGAGCGCCGGTGCTGGAGCCGGGCGAACAGCCAGAAGCCGAGCGGCCCGGCCGCTGCCGTCAGGAGGCTCCACAGGGGCCAGCCCAGCTCCCGCCCCTGCACCAGGGGGTAGACCAGGGCTCCGGAGGCCGCCCCCGCCAGCAGCATGCTCGGCACGTCGAGGCGCAGGCCCCTGTCGGGCACGCCGTGCGGGAGCAGGCGGGCGGCCCCCAGCAGGGCGGCGAGGCCCACGGGCAGGTTCACCAGGAAGACCAGGCGCCAGCCGGAGCCGAGGAGGTCCGCGCCGGTGAGCAGTCCGCCCAGGACCGGCCCGGCGACCGCGCAGAGCCCCATCACCGGGCCGAACAGCCCCAGGGCCCGCGCCAGTTCCGGACCCTCGAAGACCTCCTTGACGATGCCGAAGCCCTGGGGCAGCAGGAGCGCGCCGAAGGCGCCCTGCGCGGCCCGGGCGGCGATGAGCCAGGCGGGGCCGGGGGCGAAGGCGCACAGGGCGGAGGCGAGGGTGAACCCGGCGGCGCCCAGCAGGAACAGGCGTCGGCGCCCGTAGCGGTCCCCCAGGCGGCCGGCGGTGATCAGCAGGACGGCGAAGGGCAGGGTGTAGCCGGCCTGGAGCCACTGGGCGGTCTCGCGGCCCCCGCCCAGGTCGGCGGCGATCGCGGGGGCGGCCACGCCCGTGATGGTGGCGTCGAGCAGGTCCATCACCTCGGCGGCCAGGACCACGGCCAGGACGGCCCAGCGGTGCGGGTACGGCGGTTTCGGCCGGTGCGGCGGATTCATCGGGTTCTCCCCCTTGGAACGGAGCGAGCGCGGACGGATGGACGCGACCCGCTTGACGAACGGTGTTCGTTACGAACAACGTTCGCCACGAACACCGTTCGCTGTCAAGTGCTAGCCTTCCTCCATGCCGCCGACACCGCCCCGCTCCCGCAGCACCCGCTCGCGCCCCGCCAAACCGCCGCTCAGCGAAGCGGCCGTCGTCGACGCGGGGCTGCGGGTCCTGCGCCGCGAGGGCCTCGACGCGGTCACCATGCGCAAGGTGGCCGCCGAGCTCGACACCGGACCCGCGTCCCTGTACGTGTACGTCTCCCAGCGCGACGAACTGCTGCGCCTGATGCACGACTCCGTCATCGCGACGGTCCCGCTGCCCGTGATCGAGCCGGCGCACTGGCGCGACCAGCTGGCCGGACTGCTCGTCGAGGTGGTCCACGCCCTCAACGCCCACCCCGGCATCGGCCGGGTCTCGCTCGGCGACATCCCCACCGCCCCGGCCTGGCTGGACCTGTTCGACCGGATCCTCGGCCTGCTGCTGGCGGGCGGCGTGCCCCGCCAACGCGCGGCCTGGGGCTGCGATCTGATCGCCCTGCACATCGGCGCGGTCACCTACGAGGTGGGCGCCGCGGACCCCGCGGCGGGCGACGGCCCGGACGCCCTCCAGGGCGCCCTGGACGCCCGCCACGAGCGGATCTCCATCGAGGAGCGCCTGGCCGGGCTCGATCCCGCCCGGCACCCGCACCTGGCGGCCAGTACCGCCGAGCTGGCCGCGGGGCCGGCCGCGGCCCGACTGGCGCTCGGCATCGAGGTGCTGATCGGCGGTCTGGCCGGGGAATCGCGCGAGGACTGAGGGCCCGGGACGGGTCCACGGCGGGGCCGCGCGGGCTATCGTTGCGATCTGACTGAAAGGTCAGTCAAGTCCGTCCGAGCAAGGGGTGCGAGCAAGAGTGGCCGACCGTCAATCGTTGATCCTGGAAGCAGCCGTACGCGTCATCGCCCGCAGCGGCGTCAGAGGGCTGCGGGTCGAGGAACTGGCGACCGAGGCCGGGGTGTCCACCGCCCTCATCTACTACCACTTCAAGGACCGCGCCGGCCTGGTCCAGCGCACCCTCGCCTTCATCAGCGACCGAGCCACCGTCTACACCGACGAGGCCGTCGAGGGCACCGAGGACGCCCGGGCCGTCCTGCTCCAGCTGCTGCTCGGCGAGCTCCAGGACACCCCCCGGGTGCGCGAGAACAGCATCGCCTGGGGCGAGCTGCGGGCCACCGCCATCTTCGACGCGGACCTGCGCGCCGCCCTCGCCGAGTCCACCCGCAACTGGAACCGGGACACCGCCGATGCCGTGGCGGACGCCCAGGCGGCCGGTCAGGCCGATCCGGCCGCGGTCCCGCTGGACGTGGCGGAGCGGCTGAACTCCCTGGTGGAGGGCTTGAGCGAGCGCTGGCTGAGCGGCTCGATGGAGCTGGAGCGGGCCCGGACGTTGCTGGAGGGCGCGGTGGACGCGGAGTTGGGCCCGCACCCCGGCTGACCGGACGGGTCCACGGCACGCGGAACGGCCCCGTACCTCCCTGAGGAGGTACGGGGCCGTTCCGTGCCGTCACACCGCCCCCGGCGCGGTGATCACCGCGCCGGGGGCGCGGACCGTCAGACGGACAGCGGGCGGATCGCGGTCGGGGCGTGGCCCGGCTCGGTCGCCAGCTCCTCGAACTCGGTGACGTCGCTCATGTCGACCGTCTTGCTCATCGCGATGTTGGTGATGCGCTCCAGGATGGCCTCGACGACGACCGGGACCTGGAACTCCTGCGCCAGCTTCTTGGCCTCCTCGAAGGCCTCGCCCAGCTTGTCCGGGTCGGTGACGCGGATGGCCTTGACGCCCAGGCCCTCGGCGACCTTGACGTGGTCGACGCCGTAGACGCCGAGCTCCGGGGTGTTGATGTTCTCGAATTCGAGGTTGACCTCGAAGTTGATGCCGAGGCCGCCCTGCGCCTGGCGGATCAGGCCCAGGTAGGCGTTGTTCACGAGGACGTGGACGTAGGGGACCTTGTGCTGGGCGGCGACGGCCAGCTCTTCGATCATGAACTGGAAGTCGTAGTCGCCGGACAGGGCGACGACCGGGGTCTCCGGCTCCGCGGTGGCGGCACCGATGGCGGCCGGGATGGTCCAGCCGAGCGGGCCGGCCTGGCCGCAGTTGACCCAGTTGCGCGGCCGGTAGACGTGCAGGAACTGCGCGGCGGCGATCTGGGAGAGGCCGATGGTGGTGACGTAGCGGGTCTCCGGGCCGAACGCCTTGTTCATCTCCTCGTAGACGCGCTGCGGCTTCAGGGGGATGTTGTCGAAGTGCGTGCGGCGCTGCAGGGTCGCCTTGCGCTCCTGCGCGGAGGCGGCCCAGGCGGAGAAGTCCGGCAGCTTGCCCTCGGCCTTGAGCTCCTTGGCGATCTCGATGAAGAGCTCCAGCGCGGCCTTGGCGTCGGAGGCGATGCCGAAGTCCGGGGCGAAGATCTTGCCCAGCTGGGTCGGCTCGATGTCGACGTGGACGAACTTGCGGCCCTTGGTGTAGGCGTCCAGGTTGTAACCGGTGTGACGGTTGGCCCAGCGGTTGCCGATGCCGAAGACGAAGTCCGACTCCAGGAACGTGGCGTTGCCGTAGCGGTGCGCGGTCTGCACGCCGACCATGCCGGCGGCCAGCTCGTGGTCGTCCGGGATGGTGCCCCAGCCCATCAGGGTGGAGATGACGGGGACGTTGACCAGCTCGGCGAACTCGACCAGCAGGTCGGAGGCGTCGGCGTTGATGATGCCGCCGCCGGCGACGATCAGCGGGCGCTCGGACTCCAGCAGGAACTGCAGGGCCTTGGCGGCCTGGGCGCGGGTGGCCTGCGGCTTGTAGACCGGCAGCGGGGAGTAGGTCTCCGGGTCGAACTCGATCTCGGTCAGCTGGACGTCGATCGGGAGGTCGATCAGGACCGGGCCCGGACGGCCGGAGCGCATCAGGTGGAAGGCCTCCTGGAACACGCCGGGAACCTGGGCGGCCTCCAGGACGGTCGTGGCCTTCTTGGTGACCGGCTTGGCGATCGAGGCGATGTCGACGGCCTGGAAGTCCTCCTTGTGGAGCTTCGAGACCGGAGCCTGACCGGTGATGCACAGGATCGGGATCGAGTCGGCGATCGCCGAGTACAGGCCGGTGATCATGTCGGTGCCGGCGGGACCCGAGGTGCCGATGCAGACGCCGATGTTGCCGGCCTTGGCGCGGGTGTACCCCTCGGCCATGTGCGAGGCGCCCTCGACGTGGCGGGCCAGCGTGTGGCCGATCCCGCCCACGTTCTTGAGCTCGCGGTAGAACGGGTTGATCGCGGCGCCGGGGACACCGAACGCTTGTTCGACACCCTCGAGCTTGAGGATCTCCACTGCAGCGGCGGCGGCTGTCATACGAGGCATCGAGTTCTCCTGCGGGTCCGGCGGTCAGACTTTTTCCGTAATGCGGAATTTTTGTTCTGCTATACGGAACAAGCTAAGCGGCCACTTCGCGCACGTCAAGGCGGTGGGGCACCTCGGAACCCACCAAAAGGCGCATCTCGTTCGGTGAGTTGCACAAATGGCCGGTCCTTCGGCCGGATCCGGCGGCAATCCGCGCCCCTGCCCGCCCCGGCGGTCGCCGGTGGTGGAGCATGGGAGCACGCACGGCGACGGAGGGGGCCGGGTCACATGGCGGAAGCGGTACGGGTGCGCTGCCCGGGATGCGGGCGCGAGAACGGCTACGCGGCCCCCTCCTTCCCCTGCGCCTGCGGAAACCCCGTGGCCCCTCCCCTGGACCCGTCGGCCGAGGCCCGGCCGCTGACGCACCGCACCTGGTCGCAGAGCTGGGTGGTGGTGCGGTGCGGGGCCTGCGGACGGGAGGGCGAGTGGCCGCAGCCGGAGCTGGGCTGCGGGACGTGCGGAACGGTGGTCCGGGTCCCGGTCCGCCCGCCGGGGGCGGCGGCGGACGGGGGCACGGAGGCGGCGGGCCCGGCGACAGCGGGCGCGGCGACAGCGGGCGCGGGGGGCCGGACTGCACCGGCGGGGGCGGATCCGCGTGCGGAGGCGGGAGCCGGGTCGGGAGCCGGACCGGGAGCCGGTTCGGCTTCCGGGTCGGGAGCAGTCGCGCGGCCGGCGTTCCGGCCGGTGACCATCCGTACGGGGACGGACGCGGTGGTGACGGCCGCGCTGTACCTGCGCTGGCTCGGCTTCCAGGACGTGCGGCGGCCCGACGGCGTGGCGATCCCCTCGGCGGCGGCGGACCTGCGGGCCCCGGGGGTGGTGGCGCAGGTGGACCCGACCACGGCCCCGGTCGGGCTGCGGGCGGTGGAGTGCGTCTGGCTGAACGGCCTGACGGCCGCCGCGACCGGCGTCTACTTCTCCCTCGCCGGGTACACGGAGGAGGCCCGGAGCCGGGCGGACGAACTGGCCGTACCGCTGTTCGTCATGGACCTGAGGGGCGTGCCGCAGCCGGTCAACGACCCGGCGGACGAACTGGTGGCGCAGGGGGCCTAGGCTCGGAGGGCGCGGGCCCGTGCCCGCCCGTTCTTCCCCTGCCTGCCGAGGAGAGCCCGATGAGCCTGTACGACATCCCGCTGACCACCCTGGACGACGAGCCCACCAGCCTCGCGGCCCACAAGGGCAAGGCCGTCCTCCTCGTGAACACCGCCTCCCAGTGCGGGCTCACCCCGCAGTACTCGGGGCTGGCCCGGCTGCAGTTCAAGTACGCCGAGAAGGGCTTCACCGTCATCGGTGTGCCCTGCAACCAGTTCGGCGGTCAGGAGCCGGGCACCGCGGAGGACATCCAGACCTTCTGCGCGGCCGGTTTCGGCGTGACCTTCCCGATGCTGGAGAAGTCCGAGGTCAACGGCGAGAACCGGCACCCCCTGTACCGCGAGCTGGTGCTGACCCCGGACGCCGAGGGCGAGGCGGGGGACATCCAGTGGAACTTCGAGAAGTTCCTGATCTCCCCGGCCGGCGAGGTCGTCGCGCGCTTCCGTCCGCGCACCGAGCCCGAGGCTCCCGAGGTCATCGCCGCGATCGAGGCGCACCTGCCCGCGTAGGCGATCCGCCCGCGCAGGCGCACCGGCCCGCAGCCGCATCGGCCGCGGGCCGGTCGCGTCACGGCCGGAAGCGAAGCGATACGACGCCGCCGTCGCCTCCTCGTCCCCGCCGAGCGCTGCGGAACCGATCCGGGGAGAGTAGTCGCGCAAGTGCCGGATGCGGACGGGGTCACGGCGATACGGTGATCGCCATGGACGACGCCAGACGAGAGATAGCCGACGCGCTGGGCGCCACCGGCGTCGACGACGCGGAAGTCGCTCTGCGCGTGCTGGGCTGCGCCTTCCGGTGGGCGACGGCGGCGGTGCGGCAGGTGGGCACCGACGCCGGCGGCGCCCACGCGCTCGGGGCCCTGTACGCGCTGGACGACGCGCTGGAGCACGGCCGTGAACTGGAGGGGGCGCTGCCCGCGCTGCTGGCCGCCGCGATGCCCGGGGACCGGGTGGGCGGCGGTACGGACGGGCTGGTGCGGCGGCTCGCCGAGGTGACCGGGCGCGTCGCGGAGGAACGGGCCGAGCTGGAGAAGCTCGTGGCGACGCAGGAGGCCCTGCGCACCCGGCTGGAAGAGCACGGGGAACTGCACCGCCAGGTGGACGAACTGCGCCGGCTGGAACAGCTGGTCGGCTCGCTGGACGCGTTCCGGGAGCAGCAGCAGGTCATCGAGGAGCGGCTGGCCGCGCTGCGCGGCCGGGATGCGGGGGTCGACGACGCCCTGCGCACGAGCGGCGACGCGCTGATCCGCCTCTCGGACGACCAGCTGGCCGCCCTGGCTCCGCAGACCAGGCAGGTGCTCGAACGGGCCGCGGCCGTGCAGAGCGCGCTGGCCGCCGAGGAGCGCGAGCGCGACGAGGGAGCGGCGGCGCTCGCGTCCGGGCAGGAGCTCCTGGAGCGGGTCCGGGCCGAACGGGGCGCGCAACTGGTGTCGTTGAGGCTTCACGCGGAGGCCGACCGCGACCTCGCGCGGGCCCTGCTCGCCCCGGCGGGATCCGGTGGCGATGGTCCTGAGCCGGCTTCGCTGGAGCGGGTGGAGGCCGCCGTGGCGGACATCGAGCGGCGGCTCGGGGAGGCGGACCGGGTGCTGGGCCGCGTCCTGGAAGCGCGTGACTCCCAGGACGCGGAGGGGCGTCCGGTCATCCGGTGACCGGGCCTCCCGGCCCGCGGCCGCCCGGCGCGGTGCCGCCCGGCGCCGGGTCCGGGACGTCCGCCGGTTCGAACTCCAGCGGGACGACGGGGCCGGGACCGGCGGAACCGGAGCCGGGTACCTGCGGCCAGCCGTGCACCGCGAACCGGGCCGCCATCCTGCCTTCCATGTCCTCCAGCAGCCCGCGGACCGTCCGGGCGTTGCCGAAGCCGGCCGGATCGGCCGCGCGCTTGCGCTCCAGCCAGAGCGCGGCCCGGTCCGCCACGCCCGCCCCGAGGGCATAGCCCTCGGCGGCGGCCGACCGGCGCAGGACCTCCACCAGGTCGGCGGTGGAGTACGGGGGGAACGGGATCGGTTCCGTGAACCGGGACTTCAGCCCGGAGTTGGAGTCGAGGAACTCCGCCATCTCCCGCGGGTAGCCCGCGGCGATCACGACCAGACGGCCCCGCCAGTGCTCCATCTCCCGGGTCAGGGTGTCGATGGCCTCGGCTCCGTAGCCCCCGTACGAGGTGTCGCGGGCCAGGCTGTAGGCCTCGTCGAGGAACAGGACGCCGTCCAGCGCGTCCCGCACGGCCTTCTGCACCTTGGGGGCGGTCTCCCCGATGTGGACGCCCACGAGTTCGGCGCGGGTGACCTCCAGCACGTGCCCCTTGCGCAGCAGGCCGAGGTCCCGGAACATCCTGCCGACCAGCCGGGCCACCGTGGTCTTCCCAGTCCCCGGCGGCCCGGTGAACAGCAGGTGCGGCGCCGCGAAGACGCCTCCCCCCTTGGCCTGGCGCAGTCGCAGCCGGTTGGCCAGGTGCGTGAGGTGTTCCCTGACCGGGCCCAGCCCCACGTAGCGGTCGAGTTCCGCCAGCAGGGCCACCGGGTCGGGGGCCGGCGGGGCCAGGTGCGTCCGGTGGGCCTCCGGGATGTCCTCGGGCGTGACCGGCTCGTGGACGCGGCCCCGGACGCGGGCGGCCCACCGCGTGTAGATGCCGTCGGCGAGGGTCCGCATGTCCCGTGCGTTGCCGAAGGACGCGTCCTTGGTCCGGTGCATCCCCTCGACGATCCGCGCGAGCTGCTCCTCGGCGTCGGGGCTCAGCCCCACACCCCGCCGGGTGAGCCGCCCCAGGAGGATGGCGAGCAGGGTGTCGGGGGGATAGTCCGTGAAGTCCAGGACGGTCGGGAACCGGCTCCTCAGACCCGTGTCGGAGTCCAGGAACTCCTCCATCTTCTCGCGGTATCCGGCCGCCACGACGGCCAGTCGGCCGCGGTCGTTCTCCATGCGGCTGAGGAGCGCCCGGATCGACTCGCCCCCGAACCCTTCGAGCTGGTCGCTGAGTCCGTACGCCTCGTCGATGAAGAGCACTCCGTCCAGTGCCCGGTCCACCGTCTCGTCGGTCAGCCCGGCCGTCTGGCCGACGTATCCCGCGACGAGGTCCCGTACCCGTGCCTCGACGACGTGTCCCCGGCCGAGCAGCCCCAGATCGCGGTACATCTCCCCGACCAGCCGGGCCACGGTGGTCTTCCCGGTCCCGGGATTTCCGGCGAACACCAGGTGGAGGGAGGGGAGTTCGGCCTCGGTGGCGTGGCCGGCGGCCCGCAGGGCCGTGGTGGCCTCCACCTCGGCCCGCAGCTGACGGAAGTGCTCCTTGACCGCGTCCAGTCCCGGCATGACGGAGAGCCGTTCCCAGGCCGTGCGGGGGTCGGTGTCGGCGCCCTCGATCCAGCCGCGGACGGCGTCCCCGTCCAACGGGTCGTCCGCCGCCGTCAGTCGTGCCAGCCGGGACCGCCAGGTCCGGGTCTTGCAGGGCTGGCCCGCCATCGCCCGCACGATCGGCCCCAGTTCCCTCCAGTCACCGATCCGCAGTCCTTCCCGCAGCCGCGTCGCGTGGATCAGCCGTTCCAGCTCGGCTGCCTGCGGGTACCCGATCCGGGCCGTGCCGGGACGTCCCGGGGTCTGCGACTGCTGGCGCACGAAGGTTTCCAGCAGGGGGAAGGCGCCCTGTTCCGCGACGAACCGGGCCACGGCGTCCAGGGTCGGCCTGCGGAAGACGAGCACCCACAGGTTGCGGCCGTCGCTCTGCTGGGCCCAGTCCGCCATGGCGTGCGCCAGCTGCCGTGCCGCACCGTGGTGGCGCAGGACCTCCTCGGCGTACGGGAACACCACCGCGGTCCGGTGCTCGCGCCCGCGCAGGTGCGCGGTGAGCGTCATCACCCCGAACGGATCGGAGACGCCCGTCGCCGACGGTGCGGGCCCACCGCCGCCCGCGCCGCCGGCCGGGGCCTCCCGCTGTTCCCCGGTGGCGCCGCGCGGGCCGAGGCCGGACACCAGCATGCCGCCGAGCGGGCCCTTGAGCTGCGCGTGGCGCATGGTGCCCGGCGCCCGGCGCGGCGCGGGAGCACTGCGGGACAGGCCCCGGGAGCCGTGGTCGCGGAAGTAGACGGGATCCTGCAGCGAGCTGAAGACGATCCGCTCGTAGCCCTCGGCGCGCAGCAGCCGCCACAGGGTTTCCTCCAGGGTGCGCACCTGGTGGGCGCCGTCGACGAAGACGTCGTCCACGCCCGGACCGTAGAGGACGGCGAACGGTTCACCGCCGCGCAGCACGGCGGCCGGGAACCGTTCCACGGCCGGCCCGGGCGCGGGCTGCGGGACGCCCGGCCCGGCCGCGGGCGGCGTCACGGCGCCGGTCATGCCGTCCCGGGCCGGGGCTGCCGGCGGGTGCGGTGACGTTCGATGTCGCGCAGCAGCGGGTCCGGGTCGCCCTTCTCGCTCACCGGCTCCGACACCCGCAGGCCCTCCGCCGCCAGGCCCTGTCCGATCGCCCGGGCCCGGGCGGTGAGATCGGCCTCGGCGGTGGTGTCGTGGTCGTAGGAGTGCACCCGGATGACGCATTCCCCGTCGTCCTGGACGGCCTGCGAGATGTCCAGGACGATCTCGTTGCCGTTGTCGTGGCGGAGTTTGGCGTAGTAGGCGCCGCGGGGGTCGGCATCCTCGTACTCGCCGTCGACGAGGTCGTAGTAGGCGTAGTCGCTGAGGGTCTGGGCGACGGCGTCGGCGAGGTTCACCCGGATCTGCGAGGCCAGCTGGCGCATGCCGGCCCGTTCCACGACGTCCCCGAGTGCGCCTTCGAGCTCCGGCGCCCGCTCCCGCAGCGCGTTCAGTTCGCCGGTGTCGGTCATGTCGTCGCGGGCCCGCGACAGGGCCCGCTCCGTCTCCCGGTCCAGCTCGTCGAGTTCCCCGCCCGACCAGTAGGCGACGTCGAGCGTGTACCCGTCCAGGGGTTGGCCGTCCGGACCGAGGACGGGGCGCTCCCGGTTGCCCTCGATCAGCTTCCCGATCCGCACCAGGGCCTCCACGGCGGCGGTCTGGGCCCAGGAGCGGTCCAGCTCGCGCTGCTCGATCTCCAGCCGCAGTTCGCTGAGCGAGTGGTACGTCTCCTGCGCCACCGCGAGGGCCGCGTCGAAGCGGCCGGCCGCCGTGTTCTGCTCGGCGGTGGACAGCCTTCGCGTCAGCCGGTCCAGTTCTCCGGGAGCGTAGCGCTCGTGCGGCAGCGACCCCTCGATCAGACCGGCCATGGCCCGGCCGTCGGAGAGCCAGGAGCGGACGGTCTCCTCGGCCCGCGCCCGGTCCTGCTTCATCACGTCGATCTCCCCGGACAGCCGGGCCGTCTCGGCACGGCGTTCGGCGCGCTCCGCCGCGATCTCCAGGCGTACGGCCTCCTGGTGCGCGGCCAGCTGCCGCCGGGACTCCTCCTGGATGCGGCCCGCGGTCTCGTCCAGGGTCCGGTGCAGGTCCCGGGCCTGCTCCTGGAGCCGTCGCGAGGTGTCGGCCTCCAGCTGCCGGGTCTGCGCGCTGAGGCCGCGCACCACTTCCTCGTGCCGGCGCTGGCGCTCCTCGACCCTGCCGAAGGTGCGGTCGATGTCGGCGCGGGTCTGCTTGCGGACGTCGTCGATCAGCCGTGGCAGGTTGCGCTGCACCTCCTTCAGCTTCTGCGCGTCGCGCTGGAGGCGGTACCACTCGGACTCGTCGACCTGGATGCGCTTCCTACCGCTCATGGGGCAAGTTCCCTTCGGGTGGGCGTGTCGGCTCGGACGGAGTCGACGGCGGCGTCGAAGGCGGCCAGCAGCCCGGTCGGTGGTACGCCGACGAGCAGGGCCTCCGGGCCGCTGATGGCGATCTCGGCCGTCCTGGGGCGGCGGGCGAAGTCGTACCCGCAGTCCGCCAGCCGCCGGGTGAGGTGGTGGATCCGCTGGTTGGCGCTGCCGCGCAGTCCGCGGCCGTCGTCCAGCGCCGCCACGTACCGGCCGTCGATCAGTACGTCGACCTCGGACAGGAGTGCGGCGACCCCCGGGGACGGTGGCGCGGAGCGGAGCCGTTCGAGCCGGTAGCCGGTGAAACAGATCACGGAGAGCTCGCGGTCCTCCCGGGCCAGCCGTGCCACCTCGGCGAGTCCGGCCGCCTGCAGCATCGGCTCACCGCCCGAGAAGGTCAGGCCGTCCACCCGCGGATCGCCCAGCAACTCGGCTGCCAGGGAGGCCGGTTCGGCCGGCCGGGCCGGCCGCTCGGGTATCCAGTCGGGCGACATGCAGCCGGCGCAGCGGAAGGGGCATCCCTGCACCCAGAGCACCGACCGCAGGCCCGGCCCCAGCGCCTCGGTGCCGACCCGGGTCGCGGCGACGTTCAGCGTCGGCGTGGCGGCGCTCATCGGGGACTGCCGGTGAAGGTGTCGGACGGGCCGGACGCGAACCGCCCGGACACGTAGGTGAACGACACCCCGTTGACGACCACGTCCCGGTCGGGGAGACAGGTCGCGGTGCTCTCCCGGGCGGTGGAGCCGTCCGGCGTGTAGCGGATCAGCAGGTCGATCCTGGGGCCGGTGTCGGTCGACCGGCGCCGCCCGCGGACCCTGCCCCGGCCGCCGACCGACGGCGGACGCAGCGTCACCGCGCGGCCGGTCAGCACGACCCGGTCGGTGAACGCGTCACCGAACACCCGGGTCACCAGCAGCTCGCCGCGCAGGGGCGGCCGGTGGATCCTGCGCCAGTACAGCCAGCCGGCCAGCAGCACGAGCGCGCCGCCGCCCAGCACCCCGGGCAGGAAGCCCGCCGACCCCACCGTGGCCCGCAGCGGCACCGCCGCCCGCGTGACGCGCACCCCCTGGGGAACGTTCAGTCGTACGTCCGGGGCGAGCGCCGGCTCCCACGGGGAGGTCACCCGGCCGGACAGCTTCAGCGTGGTGTCGGCGTCCTTCACCCGGCGGTACGGCAGGGGGCCCGCCGACAGCCGGCCCCTCAGCCGTACGTCGAAGGACCGGGACTCGCCGGGCTGGAGGGTCAGTTGCCCCGGCAGTCCGTCCAGTGTGACGGACGGGTCGCCGAGCGAGGCGCTCGCGCCGGTGACCGTCAGGGGGACGTGCCGGGAGGTCGAGCGGAGCGTGAGCTTCGCGGTCGCCGACCCGTCCGTGAGATCGCTGCGCCCGGCGTCCTGCCACTGCGCGGTCACCCCCTGGCCGACGTCCCCGGCCAGCAGCAGCTGCGCCTTGCGGATCCGGGTGCGTTCCCCGGCCCTGGCCAGGTACGCGCCGAGGTCCTGGATGCTGTCGGGGCGCAGGACGGTGGTGTTCTTCACGACGTCGCCGAGCAGGCCCGCGCCCGTCGCTCCGTTGCCCAGCGGCAGCGCGTACCCGGCCAGTTCGGTGCGTCCGACGAGGGCCTGCGCGCGGCCGCGCAGCGCGGTCCAGGCGGGACCGGTGGAGTCGGGGTAGCCGGAGCCGGCGACGGGGTGGTGCTCGCCGTCGGTGAGCAGCACCACGGAGGCGACCGCCGAGACGTGGTCGCGTTCGAGTTCGGTCAGTGCCGCGTCGAGCGCCGCGCCGATGTCGGTGTCCCCGGCGGGGTCGGGTGCGGCGGGCAGTTTGGACATGATCGCGGCGCTGTCGCCGGCCGAGCCTACGTAGCGCGGCTGCGGACGGGAGTCGAAGGTGAAGAGCGCGACGTGGTCCTTGGGCGACATGCCGTTCAGGAAGCCGCCGAGGGTCGAGCGGACCGTGTCGTAGCGGCCGTCCTGGTTCATCGACCCGGAGGTGTCGACGAGGACGACGTAGTCGGCGGGCTGGTCGTCGAGCCCGAGGGCCTGGTAGACCTCCGCGCGGGAGGGGGCCGGGTCGGTGGTCGTCGCCCGTGCGGTCGCCGGCGGGGCGGCCAGCAGGACGGCGGTCACCAGAGCGGCCCCTCCGCGCGCGGCGCGCGCGAACCGGGATGCCCGTGGCGGGCTGGGGTGCTTCACGGACCTGCTCCCTCGAGGTCGGTCGGCAGGGTGCCGAGGGGGATTTCGCCGGGCGCGGCGGAGCCCAGCGGGTGCAGCACGAGATGGGCCGTTCCGTCGACGGCGATGCGTACTCCCACGTGGAAGCGGTCGCCCTCGCCTCCCGCGGGGAGGGTCAGGGTGCCCACGGCCTCGGCGCGCTCGCCCCGGGCGTCACGCACCCGCACCCGTACGGGCGGCGCGGGACCGGCGGGGGACGCCGTCCCCGTGGCCACCGGGACGCGGTGTCCGCCGGTTTCGGCGAAGACCGTGGCGCCACCGGGTTCCAGCACTCCGGCGGGGCTGATCACCAGTTCCTCGGACCGCGGAGCGCCGCCGACGACGCGGTGGGTGCCCACGAGGACGGCGTGCGGGTAGCGGTCGCCCGGGTCGGCCCGGCCGGCGGCGACCAGCGCGGCGCCGAAGACGGCGGCGAGGGCGGGGTCCGTGGCACCGGGAAGCGCCACGAGCGGCCCGTGCCGGGCGGCGAGGTGCCCGACCAGCGGGCCGAAGCGGGCGGCGCCCCCCACCGCGATCACCGGCGGGGCCTGCGCTCCGTCCAGGGCCTCGTCGAGCACCCGGTCGAGTCCTTCCGTGAGCCTTCCGAGGGCCCGGCGCACCGCGCCCGCGGTGATCTCCCGCCCGTCCACCCGGTGGACCGCCGTGTCGTCGTACCGCCCGCGGTGGCTGTCCGCGCGGCGCAGGGCGATGCCGAGCCGCTCGGCGGCACCCGTCTCTCCCCGGGCCCCGGCCAGTGCCCGCAGTCCCGCGCCGTCGTCCGGCAGCCCGACGGCGGCGAGCAGCGCCCGGTCGAGTCCGCCTCCGTAGCCGTCGGCGGGAGCGTGCCACGCCCGGCCGGTGACGGCCACGGTGCCGGACACCGGTACGCACACCGACACCTCCGCCGCGCTCGCGCCGAGGTCGCAGACGGTGTAGCGCGCCGAGGGCGGCGCGCCCTCGTGCCGGAGCAGCGCCAGCACCGCGTGCGGCGTGCCCAGTACCCGGATCCGCGGTGCCGGGCGCGTGCCGTGGACGGCGGCCAGCGCGTCGGCCGTCCGGTCCGCGGCCCCGGCACGGTCCTGCTCCCGGACGACCAGCACCACCCGGTCGGGGATTCCGTGGCTCCCGCAGTACTCCCCGTAGGCGGCCCGCAGGGCGGAGTCGCGTCCGGCGGCCGCGTCCTGCGGTACGGGCACGCCCTCGCCGGGTACCGAGCCGGACAGCCGGGCCAGCTCCGGGGCACCGTAGGCGCCGAGCACGGCGATGCGCGTGAAGCGGGTGCCCGCGTCGACGGCGACGGCCGTGGCGGTCATGGTTTCCCCCAGGGGAGCCGGTCGCGCAGCTTCTTCTTCTCCTCCGGCGGGGGCTGCCACGGATCGGGATCGTGGTAGGCCGGCGGTGCCTGGGGTTGTGCGGGGGGCGGGGGCGATGAAGGGGGTGGGGACTGGGGGGCGCCCCGGCGGGGGCCGCCCAGCCGGGTGAGGATCTGATGGTGGCGTTCCGTCTCCGCGTAGCTGAACTGGCGGAGCTGCCCGCACAGGTCCCGGGCCCACTCGTTCCGCCCGAGTTCCCGGTACAGGGCCAGGCCCAGTCCGGGTGCCCGTCGGTCCAGATCGCACCCGAGCTCGTACACGGCCCGGGGTCCCCTGCTGTACAGCAGGGGCACGAGCTCGACCACCAGGGGCGGGGAGAAGTTCCGGTCGGGGCAGGCCTCGACGATGACCCTGGCCAGTTCGCCGAGGTCCTCACCGGCGAGGACCGCCTTGCGCAGCTTCCAGACGGGACGCAGCCAGCCCAGCCGCTGGCGGCGGCCGAAGGCCGTGACCAGGTCCTCGGGCAGTACGTCGATCCACAGGCCGGGGTCCTCGGCGAGCCGCCGTTCCAGGCTGTCGCAGACGACCTCCTCGGTGCTGGGGCGTTGCTTCATCAGCTGGGTCAGCACGGTCCACGAGGTGGGGTCGGGCGTGTCGCCCAGCAGTGCCTCGACCGCGAGCCTCTTCAGGTCGGGATCGGCGTCGATCCGCTGGATCACGGCGGACGCGTAGGGCCGGGCGGCGCCGGGGGCGGTGAGCCCCCGGAGCCGGGGCATCGTCGGGACCGGTCGGCGTCCGTCGTGCACGATGGCGCCGGCGATCGCGCACAGCAGGTCCGCGTCCGCGGCCACCTGCGGGTCGAGTCCGGGCCCGCCCGGTGCGGCGACCCTGTCCAGCTCGGTGATCAGCTGCTGCGGGGCCGTCCTCAGCGCGACCTCGCGCAGGCGCGGCCACATGAGGCCGACGACGTCCGGCGTGCCGTTGCGTGCGGCGGCGTCCAGCGCGATCAGCCAGGCGTCCTCACCGGCGTCGGTGAACTCGGTGACGTCGGAGGCCAGCGCCTGGCCGGCGCGCCTGTCACCGGTGAGCACCGCGGCGAACCGCAGCCATCCGGCGGGGCCGTTGCCCCCGTCCGCCAGGGCCGACCGGACGATCCGGCGGAGCGGCGAGAGGTCGTGGGTGCGGTCCTTCAGGAGCGTGCGCAGCCATGCGTCCCGCACCTCGCGCGAGCCGGTCAGTACCCGGTCGGCGGCTTCCGAGGTGTGCCCGAGCTCGTGCTCCGTCCGGTAGATGAGCGCGGCGACCCAGCCGGGCTCCTGGCCCGGCGCCGTCGCCATGGCCGTGAACAGCTCGTCGAACGCGCCCGGCTGGTACGCCTCCAGGCCGCGCAGCACCCTCAGGTAGTCCGTGGCACGGGTGAAGGTGGCCTGCGAGGCCCGTGCGGCCAGGACGTCTTCGGCGAGCAGGCGGGGGGTCAGCGGGCTCCAGTACCGCAGCAGCGCCTCGGCCGGCGCGTGGCGGGCGAGGAAGGGCAGGAGCAGTCCCAGCTGCCGCTCGGTCAGGCCGTTCGGCGCGTACGTGTCCAGCACGCGGGTCACGTCGGCGAGTTCACCGCCGCCCTGGCCGATCTCCGTGAGCACGCTGTCCAGCAGGTCCGCCTCGCGCAGCGCCCGCAGGGCGGCCTTCGGGTCCTGGGAGGAGATGGCGTCGGCGGCGCCCAGGAGGTGCGCGACGAGTTCGGCGGTGGACTCCCGCCGGGCCCGGAGCCTGAGCAGCTCGTTCAGGTACTCGCGCCCCACGGCGGTCTGCGGCTCCGGCGGCCGGCTGCCCGCGTCCAGCCGGGCCTCGGCCTGCCCGGTCCGCGCGGCGGCCGCGAAGACCAGCATCAGGCGGTGCTCGGACTGGCCGGTCCAGGTGGCCGCGCTCAGCCAGGCGCGGCATCCGTACGGCAGGAGCGAGCAGACGGCGTCGAGGACCACGACCCGGTCGTCGGTGTCGGGGAGTCCGCCGCCGGGGGCCGGCACGATCGCCACCTGCCGTCCTTCCAGCAGCAGGGCCGCGATCCCGGCCGCCCAGTCGAAGCCCAGCCGGTCGACGGTCCGGGCGAGTTCGTCGGCCGTGGTCCGTCCGGCCTCGATGCCCACGGCGGCCTCCGCCGGCTCCGGCCGCGTGTGGGGGGCGGCCCGGTCCAGTGCGGTCCACGTCAGCCGGACGGTGCTCGCGGGGGTCCAGTCCACGACGAGCAGGCGCCAGGTGTAACAGGGGGCGCCGGTGCCGTCGACGCTGCCGTCCCAGGTCGTCTCGACCCGGGCGCAGGTGGGGCGTTCCTCCCCCGGCACACCGCTGAGGAAGACCCGCCAGGGCAGTCCCCCGGCGGTCTCCCGGTCGTCGGGGGTGCCGGTGGCGGCGCCCCAGTAGTAGCGCTCGGCCCGGTCGGAGGGGAGGCTGCCGCGCAGGACCTCGTAGCCCATGGTCCGCCCCGGGTACTTGCCCACCACCGACCAGTCGGCGGACAGCGGGTGGGTGTCGGATCCCTCGTTCACTGACCGCTCCGCTTCGCTCCGAAGAGGCCCGGCCTGGTGTGGATCCTGCGCTCCAGGTCGATCAGGGGTTCCAGGACGTTGATGGGCTCGGGGGAGGTGCAGATCCGCGGGCGCTCCTCGACCATCTCCACGTTGGCGTAGTTGTGGTAGTCGAAGACGTGCTGCGGGTTGAGCCGGAACCCGATGGCCGAGGTCGCGTAGTAGGAGATGCGGTCGGGGTGGAAGAAGGTGGCGAGCCCGTCGCGCACCATCCGGGCGGTGGACCCGCGGAACTCCTCGCACATCCACTGGAAGAAGCGGGCGCTGTGGTGCGCGGGCACGCGGGGCAGCCGGGATCCCACGGAGTCCTGGGTGACCCAGCCCGCCCTGACGGCGGGCTCGAAGATGGCGGGGTGGTCGAACTTGGCGACGCAGACGGAGACGTGGTGCGGAAGCCGGTTGTCGTGGTGCGCTCCCCTGTCCCGGACCCGGGTGTTCAGTTCGTTGAGCGTCGCGAAGAAGAAGCTGAAGCTCTCCGTCGCCTCCTCGGCGTCACCGAGCGGATCGAAGAGGTAGATCAGCCCCTGGGCGCGGGACAGTTGGTCGGTGATCTGCTCGTGCAGCGGATTGTTGCCCTGGAACACCTCGCCCGCGGCGTCGTTGATGTCCAGTACGAAGCTGGTTCTGCGACTGCGCTTGCGCAGGACGCCCGAGGACGGTTCCTCCCCCTGGACGGACCAGCTCATGCCGCGCAGGCCCACGCTCGCCTCCGGGAAGATCCGGCGGGTCGAGAGCCGCGTCACGCTGTCGTTCAGGAAGTTGTTCGCCTCCCTGCTCATGCCGCTGATCCGCCAGCTGCCCTGGCCGTACCGCTGGGCCTGCATCGCCGCGATCGGCAGCGCGCCGAGGAAGCTGGTCTTGCCGGAGCGCGGCGCGCCCCACAGTCCTATGCGGACGTGGTCCGTGGCGTCCGCGCCGGCTGGCGCGGTGGGGATGGGCGCCGGAGCCGAGTTGCCGTCCATGACGGGGACCTGGTCCTGCTGGTAGGGGTTCCCCGCGGGCCGGGTGGGGGGCCCGGACCACGGCTGCCCGTTGGGGGGCGGGGGCGGGGGCTTCAGGGGACCGCCCGCCAGGGGTATCGGGGAGCTGTCGGCCGGCGCGCCGGCGGGGGGCCTGTCGTTCGGGTCGTAGTATTCCTCGGCCATGGGGTCTCCTCGTGCCGGAGCGGTCGATCACAGCAAGGGGCTTGCGAAGGCCAACGGGCAGGGCGGACCCTCCCATTGCCAGGTGGGACCGAGCGCCTCGGCCACGTCGGCGGCCGTGTCCGCGCCGGGGCGGAAGGAACCGTCGCGGGAGAGCTCGGCCCACGCCGTGGCCGCGTAGCGCTCGACGGCGGCCCGTGCCCGGTCGGGGGGCGTCTGCCCGGTCCGCGGGTCCGCCCTGGTCATCACGCGGACTCCGGCGGCGCGCAGCCGGTCGGCTTCGGCCCGCCAGTCCGTGCCGAGCGGGCAGGACGGCACCATGCCGTGCTGCCGGGGCGGCGCGGGCGGCCTGCGGGCGACGATCAGGGCGACCCGTCGTACGGCCTCGTCTCCGTGGGGCGGCGCCGTGGCGAGCGGCACCAGTGTCCTGAGCGCGTCCTCCAGCGAGGACACCGTGTCCTGGCGGCGCCGGGCGGGCTCCCAGGCGTCCAGCGCGGTGAGCGCGGCCGCGGCGGGCCCGGCCGGGACCGGTGGCATCAGCAGGATCCGCCGGGGGGCGTAGCCGTTCTCGTGGATCGCGTGGTCGTAGTGGCCCACGGCGCCGACGCGCAGGGCGCTCCCGGCACCGCGGTGGCGGGCCAGTGATCCGATGAGGTCCCGTACGAAGGCCAGCCGCTCTTCGGTCTCGGCCGCGTCCGCGCCGCTCAGCTCGACGGTGCAGAAGACCTCCAGCCGCGGCGGGCGGACGATCCGCCGGGGCAGGCCGGTGACCAGCGCGGTCAGGTTCAGATCGGGACCGTCCAGGGCGGTCGGCTTCGGAGCGGGACCGTCCGGCGCGGTCTGGTTCGGAGCGGGACCGTCCAGGGCGGTCAGCTTCGGATCGCAATCGTCCGGTGTGGTCAGGGACGGTGACGCCCCGTCCGGTGAGGGCGGCTCCTGCGCCCCGTCGCCCTCGCGGGGCGCGGGCGGGCCCTCGCCCTCGCGGGGCGCGGGCGGGCCGTCGCCGGTCGCGGCGAGGGCGACCTCCCCGGGGCCCCGCAGGACGAAGGTGAGGCTGGCCGCTTCCAGTGCCCCGAGGGCGGTCCGCCCCACGCCGAGGACCGTCGGGGCCGTGTCGCGGCCCGCCGGGGGGCCGGCCAGCACGGGGAGGAGCACGGAGGTGTTGCCGATGGCCCCACCGTGCACCGTGACGGTGGCGGTCGCGTCCGCCCCGGGACGGAGCCGGACGCCCGCGGGGAAGAGCACGTGGCGGTGGACGTGCACCGCCCCGGTCCGCCGGTCGGCGCTGGCCAGCAGCAGGCAGTGGTCCACGGGCAGCGGCGCGGTACGCAGTACCCCCCGTACGGCGTCCGCCGTCGTGGTGCCGTACGCCGGCCCGTCGCGCCGGTGCAGCTCGGCCCTCAGGGGACGGCTGCGGCGGAGCGTGGCGACGGCGCGGTCCAGCAGGGTCCAGCCGGGGTGGCCCACCAGCAGCACCGTGGAGCGGTCGCGGGGCGGCGGTAAGGACGCCGTCAGCCGGCGCAGCACCGCCGCGTCGAAATCCCTCCGGTCGACCGGGGACATCTCGCCGATGCCCCCGGCGAGCTGGAAGCGGCGGATTTCCGGGTGCGGGTCCAGTGCGGGGGCGAGGTGCTCCCAGTCCACGGTCCCGGCGTCCTTCTGGCGGGGTATTCCGCTCTCGTCCAGATACGCCTTGATCAGGTTCACGCGATCGGGGTCGAATTCGACGAAGAGCAATTCCCCGACGCGCCCGAAGATCAAATCGTCGAGTATTTCAAGCCATTGCGCCGGCCTGCGGACCGACACTTCCTCCCACGGACCCGCCGACTGCTCCCGCAGGGCCCCCGAAGCACCGGGCCCGGCCTCCGGCAGCCCTCCCCGGACCACAGCGGCGAGCCGCTCGGAGATGCTGCCCGCAGGCGTTCCCGGGCCCGTTCCGGCGCCCGCTCGGGTGCCCGCTCGGGTGCCCGCTCCGGCGCCCGCTCCGGCGCCCGCTCGGGTTCCTGCCCCGGCGCCCGACCGGGTGCCCGCCCCGGCGGCCGGAGCCACGCTCCCGCACAGCACCGCCGCCCGTACGTCCCAGCCGTGCCCGGCGGCCGCCAACGCGTCGGCCGCCCGGCGCTCGGCCTCCTCGGTCAGGTCCCCGAGGACCGGGTCGCCCCGCATCCGCCACCGACAGACCGTGCACAGGTACCCCTCTTCGGGAGTTCCGCACACGGGGCATGCTTGATCAATACGGGTCCCCCGCATTCGACGACTCCCGCCCCCCGCCGCACAAACCGCCAGCAACGTTCACGCGCACGTGGTTCCGGACCCGACTGTCGCCCGACATGTAACCGGGATCACGTAGCGTTCAGCGGAATCATGGTGGCACAACCGAGCCGGAATGTGACGTGTTTTGCACAGCCCCCCGCCCAGTGGTCATTTGTTTGGTTCCGGGACCCTCATTCGCCCCGGTCCGGGGCGGTTCCGGGTCGGTTCCAGGTCGGTTCCGGGTCGGCCGGGCGGGCTGCCGCGGACCGCCCGGACCATCCGGACCGCCCGGACGTACGCGGCACGGCGCCACCCGCACCGGAGCCCTCCGGGGCGCGGCCGCACGACCGCACGACCGCACGACCGGCCACATCACCGATCGGTCAGTTGACCTCGCGGTCCAGGGCGGACCAGTAGGGCTCACGGAGCTTGAACTTCTGGATCTTGCCCGTGGCGGTGCGCGGGATCGCCTCGCGGAACTCCACGCTCGTCGGCGCCTTGTAGCCCGCCATCCGCTGCTTGCAGTGGGCGATGATGTCGGCCTCCCCCGCCTCGGCCCCCTCGGTGAGGACCACGAGCGCCTTGATCGTCTCGCCCCACTTCTCGTGCGGCACGCCGATGACGGCGACCTCGGCGACCGCCGGGTGGCTGAAGATCACGTCCTCGACCTCGATCGACGACACGTTCTCGCCGCCGGTGATGATCACGTCCTTCTTCCGGTCGGAGATCGTCAGGTGCCCGTCGGCCTCGTCGACGGTGCCGCCGTCGCCGGTGTGGAACCAGCCGTCCTCCAGCGCCGCCGAGGTCTCCTCGGGCTTGTCCCAGTAGCCGTCGAGCACGACGTTCGAGCGCGCCAGGACCTCACCGGAGTCGGAGACCCTGAGCTTGACCCCGAGCGCCGGCAGTCCGGCGCGCGACAGCTTGCGCGCCCGCTCCTCGGCGGGCAGCCCGGCGTCGGCGGGGCGGGCCCGGTTGAAGGTGAGCAGCGGCGAGGTCTCGGTCAGGCCGTAGATCTGGGAGAACTCCCAGCCCAGCTCCTCGTCCATCCGCTGGATCATCTTGCTCGGCGGCGGGGCGCCGGCGCACACGACGCGCACCCGGTCACGGCCGGGGATCTCGCCCTCCCAGGTCGCCGCCGCGTCGAGGACCGCGTTCCAGACGGCGGGCGCCCCGCACATGAGGGTGACGCCGTGCTCCTCCACCCGTCGCAGGATTTCGCCGCCGTCGACCTTGCGCAGGACGACCTGCTTCACGCCGAGGCCGGCCATCACGTAGGGCATGCCCCAGCCGTTGCAGTGGAACATCGGCAGCGTGTGCATGTAGACGTCGCGTTCCCACACACGCGTGTGCAGGCCGAAGGTCAGCCCGTTGACCCAGATGTTGCGGTGCGTCAGCTGCACCCCCTTGGGGCGGGCGGTGGTGCCCGAGGTGTAGTTGATCGTCGCGGTGGCGTCCTCGTCGGGCTTCGACCACGGGCGCGGCTCGACGCCGAAGCGCATCAGCTCGGTCTCGGTCCGCTCGCCCAGGACGAACCGGTGGCGCGCCGTGACCCCGGACAGCGGGCCGTCGAGCTCCGGGTCGACGAGCAGGACGGAGGCCCCGCTCTGCCGCACCACGTACGCGACTTCCTCGGGCTTGAGCCGGAAGTTGACGGGCACGCACACGCGACCGCTCATCGGCACCGCGAACAACAGCTCGAGCAGCCGGGCCGAGTTGTGGCTGACCACAGCCACTCTCTCGCCCTCGCCGACACCGAGCGCGTCGAAGCCCGCCTGCCAGGCCCGTACGCGCTCGCCCAGCCGCCCGTACGTCGACACGGGCACCGGCGCGCCGGGCTGGTCCGGCTCGTCGATCACGCCGGCGCTGGACGGGAACCCCAGCTCGGCCCGGTCGAGGAAGTCCGCAACAGTCATTGGAACCCGCATAGCCCACTCACTCCTGAATCCCGGAACGCCAGAACACCCGTACGGAGGAACGGCGCCGCACGGCGGGGGCCGCCGGAGGCGCCGAACTCCGACCATGGAGGCATCGTGCCGTGCCGGACGGGCGCTCCACCAGCCACCGAGGCGACGTCAGCCGCGGATTGCCCCGAAGTGCACGGGCCCCGGACCTCGCCCCATGCCGGCGAGCAGCGCCTCCCCCTCGGCGACGATCTCCTCCTCGACGCCCCGGGGGTGCGTCCCGAACAGCTCGACGAGCAGTCCGTCGCCCTCCGTCCGCCACAGCCCGGCGAGGAACCCGTCGACGAGCAGGGTGCGGTGGGCCTGGTTCCCGGTCCAGGCGCGGCCCTTGTGCTCGGGGGCCACGACGCGGGAACGGTCGGCGTGGGAGAGCAGCAGGTTGTCGAACTCGGGGAGGAAGCGGGGCGGCGCCGGGGTGTCGGCGTCGGGGCGGGGCGCGTCGGGCAGGTCGAAGAGCTCGACCCCGTTCTCGTCGCGGAAGACGAGCAGCCGGGGCCGGAGCCGCTCGAAGGCCGCGCGCAGGCGGGTGAGACCGGCCCAGGTCTGCATGTCCTTGACGGAGGCGGGCCCGAAGGCACCGAGGTAGCGCAGCACCACGTCGTCGACCGCCTGCGGCCGCACCTCGTCGACGTTCCCGCCCAGCCACCGCTCGACGGTGGTCAGCCGCACCTGACCGCTGCGGCCCCACACCCCGCGGGGGGTGACCTGCACGAGCGGGAGCAGGCAGCGGGCGGCGACGGCCAGCGACTGGGGGTCGGCCGCGGGCCACTCCCGGAGCAGCTCCTCGCGGATCTCCCCCATGGTGCGCGGCTCGTCCTCGACGAAGGCCCTGGCGCGCGCGCCGAGCCGGTCGAGGTCCACGCCGGTCAGGCCCTTGCGGAAGTAACCCACCTCGCGGTCGCGGGCCGCCTGGACGAGCGGGCGCAGGGTGAGGGCGTCGTGGGCGGTGTGGGTGTGGATGGTGGAGCGCATGGTGACCATCCGGACCACCTCCCGGGACTCCATGAGCCCGGCCAACCGCTCGGGCCCGAACCCGGCGAGGCGGGCGTGCAGCTGGTAGTAGGGCGGCTGCACGTTCTGGGCCTGGAGTCCGACGAGGTGCGCGACGGCGTCCCGCGCGGACATCCCGGCGCGGCTCAGCAGCAGCTGGCGGGCGAGCGTGGCACGGTTCAGAGCGCGGATGCCGAGTACGGGATTCGTCGTGGAGGCCATACACCCACGCTAGCCCCCCTTGCGGACACCGCCTGTCCGCAATCCCCACCCCACACCCCTCCCCACCCCACGCCCCTCGCCCCTCCCTGACCTATATCCTGCCTTTTGCCCGCAAAAAACCCGTTCGACCGGGAGCTGACCTGCGATGTCGGAGCGCCCAGACCGCCGCCCCTCCTCCCTGTCCGCGAAGCGCTCGGGATGGCTGCGCCCGTCCGGCCCCTCCTCCCCGGCCCCGCCGGCCGCCTCCGGCCCGGCGGGCGCGGCCGCCCCCGTCCCCGCGGACCACCGCAGCGTGATCGACTCCGCGGTCTACCGCGACGGCCGCCGGGTCGCCTCCCCCGCCACCCTCGCGGACACCTTCCGGCAGCTGCGCGAACAGCACGGCGGCATGGCATGGATCGGCCTGCACCGCCCGACGGAATCCGAACTCCACTCCCTGGCAGCCGAGTTCAACCTCCACCCCCTCGCGGTCGAGGACGCCATGGAGGCCCACCAACGCCCCAAGCTGGAGCGCTACGGCCACACCCTCTTCGTGGTCCTGCGCGCGGCCCGCTACCT
Source organism: Streptomyces sp. NPDC004667 (assembly GCF_040609475.1). NCBI lineage: Bacteria > Bacillati > Actinomycetota > Actinomycetes > Kitasatosporales > Streptomycetaceae > Streptomyces > Streptomyces sp. NPDC004667. The sequence continues at coordinate 45,983 of NZ_JBEXKC010000018.1, forward strand.
GGACGCCCCGGAGGAGGTCGACTTCGGGGAACTCCACGTCTTCGTCGGCCCGGACTTCCTCATCACGGTCCGCCACGGCGCGGCCCCCGACCTCTCGGCGGTCCGCCGCCGCATGGAGGAGACCCCGGACCTCCTCTCCCTTGGCCCGGAGGCGGCGCTCTACGCCATCCTCGACGCCGTGGTCGACGGCTACGCCCCGGTCGTCGCGGGCGTCCAGAACGACATGGACGAAATCGAGACCGAGGTCTTCCGCGGCGACCCCGAAGTCTCCCGCCGCATCTACGAACTCTCCCGCGAAATGGTCGAGTTCCAGCGCGCCACCCGCCCCCTGGTCGGCATGCTCCACGCACTGATGGCCGGCTTCGCCAAGTACGGCACGGACGAGGAACTCCAGCGCTACCTCCGCGACGTGGCGGACCACGTCACCCACACCAGCGAACGCGTCGACGGCTTCCGCCAGGCCCTCACCGAAATCCTCACGGTCAACGCCACCCTCGTCTCCCAACAACAGAACGCCGAAATGCGCGCCCTGGCGGAAGCCGGCTTCGAACAGAACGAGGAGATCAAGAAGATCTCCTCCTGGGCCGCCATCCTCTTCGCCCCCACCCTGGTGGGCACGATCTACGGCATGAACTTCGAGGTCATGCCGGAACTCCACTGGGTGGCCGGCTACCCCTTCGCGATCCTCCTGATGGCGGTCGTCTGCACCAGCCTGTACATCATCTTCAAGAAGCGCGACTGGCTGTAGAGCACATCTCGACCGAGGGAGAGACCGGTGTCGTCGCCCGCGACGTGGGCGACTTCCTGTGGCTACTGGCAGGCGGCTTCGGTCCCCGGGAAGCTGCCACCTCGACGGATGCCGAAGCCCGAATCCATGGGGTACGCCCCCTACTCCAGGAGTTCAAGAGCTGTTCGCTGCCCGCAGGCGCCTCGGCCAAATCGGCAACAACCTGAACCAGCTCACACGCGCCGTCAACTCCGGCGGCCGGCCGACCGACATCCAACTCGACGCCGTACTCGACTCGATCCACCAGGCTTCCACACGCGTCCAGGACGCCACCGATCAACTCATCAGCGATTGCTAGGACTCACCACCACACCCCTGCCCCCCACGAGGATCGCCCTACAGACCTACTGCCATCACCTCAACGTCCGGAGCATGGTGGTGTACACAGGCGCGTCGGGGAACGGCTGCTGGTCGCCAATGTGCTGGTACCCCCACCCCTCGTAGAGGGCTTTCACCTTCGGGTGGCCGGGTTCGACCAGCAGCGTGACGCGTTCCTCCGTGCGCCCGGCCAGCAGTTCCTCGTGGATCCGGTGCGCCAGGCCCGTGCCCCTCCAGGGAGCCCGGATCATGATCTCGAAGAGCGCGAGGGTACGGGTGCCGTCCTCGGTCGTGTCCGCCTCGGGAAGCGGCTGGAGCATGTGCGCCCACCAGCCGGTGTTCTGGGGCAGGGCCGCGGCGTAGGCGTAGCCGGCGGCCTCGCCACCGTCGTAGGCGACCACCGCCTCCCAGGACGGGCGGGAGGAGTGGCCTGTGAGACGCCCCTCGAAACGGTCGACGGAGAAGAACGGGTCCTCGCCGATCTCCTTCTCGTACACCTCGGCGTACACACCGACCAGGGTGGGGCGGATGGTAGCCAGCTGGTCGGTGCCGTAGCGGTGAAGGGTGATCTCGGGGGCGGGCATGGTGCTCCTTGTCGCGTGGCGGTTCAGGCAGTGCGGGTGCGGTCGTTCCACTGGCGGGTGACGGCGGACTTGGGGGCCGCCTGGTTGAGTGCGGAGGTGAAGCTGTCCAGGAGGTGGGGGACCCGGCCGGAGTCGGCGCCGGTCGGGGTGATGACGCGGGTGGCGGTGGCCACGGCCTCCTCGACGTCGCCTTGGGCGACCTGCGCGAGAGCCGCCTGGGAGAGGTAGTAGGCGCGGTTGCGGTGCTGGTCATCGCGGAGGTCGGCGATGCACCGGTGGGCGTGGAACTCGGCCTTCTCTGCTTCGCCGAGCCGGTAGTGGGTGATGCCGGTCAGGCCGTGGAGTTCGCCCCGGGTGTAGAAGGCGACGGAAGACGGACGGGCCTCGGCGGGATCGGCCCGGTCGTAGGCACCGTGGGCCCGGTCCAGGGCTCGGAGGGCACGGGTCTTGTCACCGAGGCTGGCGGCGGTCAGGGCGATCCGGGAGTGGGTCAGCGAGGCGTAGAAGGGGTCGGTGCGGTGCGCCCGGGTGCCGGTGCAGGCTTCGGCCGCAGCTAAGGCGTCGGCGTAACGGCCCCGCTGTCCGGCGAGCATGGCGGCGTACCGCCAGGTCTGGTGCTGGACCTGTCCGTCTCCGGAGAGCCCTGCGAGGGTGACGGACTGCTCCAGGTAGCGCTGGGCCTCCCCCAGCCGGCGGGCGTCGATGGCGGAGAACATGGCGAAGGCCGTGAAGGACGCGGCGACGGCGTAGAGGCGGGAGCGGACCCGCTGGCTGGCGGAGCCGTGCTGCTGGAGGCTGAGCGCACGGGCGGCAAGATCGGCGGCGCGCCTCTCCAGAACGGGGCCGCCACCGTTCTGGTCGTCCAGGAGCCACAGTTCGGCCAGCAGAACGCGCAGGCGATCGACGTCGGAATGCCCGACGGTGGGTCGGGTTGCTGCGGTCGCAGTGCCGGTGGACACGGCGACGGCGGCGCCGGTGGCTACGGAGATGAAGCTTCGACGGCCGAGCACAGGGGCCTCCAGTCGTGCCGAGGGCTTTATGGGACGGGGGCGGGCACGGGGTACGAACCCCAGGTCGGTCGCAGGAAGCCCGGAGACGACCTCCAGAGCCTGCCACTGGCGGTCCTGGGGCGAGCGGTTCTCTCCCGACAGCCACCGGTAGACCGTCCGTTCGGTGACGGCGCCGCGGTGGCCTGTGAGGTCTGCCATGGCGTCGTTGACCTGCTCGGCAAGAGCGCCCGCACTGAGCCCGTGTTCCTTCATCCAGGTCTCTAATTCCGCGTTCCGCTTCCGCACCATGCAGCCACGGTAGGGGTGGGGCTGACATCCAAGGTAGTGGAGGTCGGGACTTTTCGTCAGTGGTCACGCGAGTAGGCACGAGCCGATTCGTCATGTCCAACGCGGCTCGGTGGCGGGTTACTTGTCCGCACAGCCGAACTGGTAGCAGCCGGATGGGAGAGGAATCGTGACCGTACTCGCGCACGAAGTGGCAGCAGTACCGAGCGGGGCAGCCACGGTCACCTCCGCCGACCAGGAGACCGCGATCACGTCTGTAACTGCCGCCGTCGCCGGGGACGTCGAGGCCGCCCTCGCCCTCGCCGACCACCAACCGGCCGGGGAGGCGTCCGTCCGGCTGCGGGAGCGGCTGCGCGAGCACGTCCGCACCCTGGCGGTGCCCGCCGAACGATACGCGGACCTGCTGCCGGAGAGCCGACAGAAGGACATCGCAACCGCCACCGTGCGGTTCGCCCGCAAGGTCGCCCGGGACTGCGGGACCGATCCGGCGATAGCGCTGCGGCTGCTGGCCAAGTCAGCGGCCCACCTCGCCCGGTACACGGACCTCCTGCGGCAGGCCTGAATCGTTTCCGGCGCCGGCCTGCCCGGAGGCGCCGGTGCCGGAAGCCCGCCACCTGCCCGGCCGCGGCAGGTGACAACAGCGCCCCACCGACACCAGTGGGGCCGGTCGTCTCTCCGTATACGGGCGAGCAGACGGCCACCGTGCCCCGGCCCAGCGCCGGGCCCCGTCGAACCTCGTCTTGGAGGCACCCCGCGTGTACGCGATCGGCATGTGCGTCGATGCCCGCTATCTGTTGCCCGCCATGGTCACACTCGGGTCGGTCGCCGACCACCTGCCGGTGGCCGACCGCCGCGAGAGCGCGGTACGGGTACTGACCAACGGTCTGTCCCCGGGGCAGGCCGCCGTGATGGAGTCCTTCGCCCGCCGCTGCGGGTTCGGCTCCTTCGACCTGCGCTGGCAGACCCCGCCGGCCGAGAGCGTGATGGCGGACACCGCCTACATCTCCGTCGCCACCTACCTGAGGTTCGGGTTCACCCCCGGCTTCCTCGACCGGCCGTTCCTGATCTACGTGGACGCGGACGTACACGTGCGCGGCGACGTCTCCGCGCCCCTGGACGGACTGTCGGCGGACCGGATCGGCGCTGTTCAGGACGAGTTCAACCCGGCCGTCGGGCAGTGCCCGGCACTCCCCGGGGTCGCCGAGCGCTGGCCCCACCTGGTGGGGCGCACCTACTTCAATGCCGGGATGCTGTGGGTCCCCGTGCCGATGCTCGCCCCCATGCGGGCCGGGGTCCAGCGGGCCCTGGTCGGCGGGCGGCAGTACATCAAGCACAACGACCAGTGCGCCTTGAACCTTTGGCTGTTGTCCTCCGGGGCCGCGCACCCGGTCGGGCCGGTGTTCAACCGGTTCGAGGTGGACCGGTTCCTCGAGCGGGGGGACTGGGTCCGCCGGGTCCTCCGCCGCCCGGTCACCCGCCGGGACGGGCACGTGGTGCACTTCGTCGGTGGCCACAAGCCGTGGATGCGCGCGTGCCCCGGCACGGAGGACGTGCGTGCCTACCGGCAGCAGATGCACCGCACGCTGCGGCACCTGGCCGGGGCGGGTGCACGGTGACCGGCGGCGGCGGCACGTTCCCGGCAGTGGAGCGCGCCTGCGCGGAGCTGACCGGGTCGGCGCCGGCCGAGACTGTCCGGGTCCACCACGGGCCGAAGACGGACGTCTACCGCGTCCGTCTCGCCGACGGCCGCTCTGTGGTGGTCAAGCTGTTCACGGCCGACACCGCCCACGGAGCGGCTGACGAGGCCCGCCTCCTTGCCGCCGTCACCGCAACCGGGCGGGTGCGGGTACCGGTCGTGATCGGGCACGGCCCCGTTCCCGGTCTGACAGTCTCCGCCCTGGTCACCGCCGATGCCGGAACGAGCACCTTGGGCGACGCCGTCCGGGCCGGGCAGATCCCACGTCCCGCGGCCCTGCTGCGGCTCGCCCTGCTGATGGCGGCCTTCCACGGCGCCAAGGCCCCGCCCGGCGTCCCCCTGGCCCCGGGCATCGGCCAGCAGGTCAGCGCCCTGGCCGCCCACTGCCCCAAACAGGTCTTCGTCCGGCTGGCGCCTGCCCTGGAGGTCATCGCAGCCGGGACCCGCCTTGAACGGCTCGTGTGGTGCCATGGAGATCTCCACCTGGAGAACGTGATCCACGGAGGCGTCCGACGCCTCACCGCCGGCGAATACGGCCAGCCACTCCTCCCCGACTGCCTCGTGGACTTCGAGGCCGCGACCGTGGAGGTCCCCGAGTACGACCTCGCCCAGACCCTCGTGACCTGCGATGCCCTGGAGCCGTCCGACCGGGTGTTCATGGCCGCCGCCTACGGACGGCCCGTCGACGCCCGGCTCCTGAACGCCTACGTGGCCTTCCAGGCCGTACGCGGCTGGACCTACGCAGCCCACCGGGAAGGCCGCGACCTCGACGCCTGGGCGGCCCGCCTTCACCTCGCCCTGTCCCCGCAAGCAGGAAGGACTGTGCTGTGACCGATCCCGATCTGTCGGTAATCATCCCCGCCTACAACGAGGCCAAGTACTTGCCCCGTTACTTGCCCACCGTCTTCGCTTCCCTCCGAGCCTGGGAAGCCGGCTCCGGACTCGCGGGGGAGGTGATCGTGGTGGACAACGCCTCCACCGACGACACCTCGACCGTCGCGAAGGAACTGGGGGCCAGGGTGGTGACGGAGCCCGTCCGCAGCATCGGCCTGGCCCGGAACACCGGAGCCCGCGCGGCCGAGGGACGGATGCTGTTCTTCGTCGACGCCGACGTGGCCCTACCGCTGGAGGGGATCACCGCCGCCGTCGCCGCGATGGGCACCGGGGCCGTCGGCGGGGCCATCCCACCGCTCTACACTCCCGCCCGGTTCGGGGCCCGTCTGATCTGCGCCTACTGGGACCACCACCGCGCCCGCCACGGGGGTGCACAGGGAGTCAACCAGTTCTGCACCCGAGACGCGTTCAAGGCCGTACACGGCTACCGGCCGGACTATTTCATGAGCGAGGACATGGAGTTCTTCGCCCGACTGACCGCCTACGGCCGCCGCACGGGCGGTCCCGTCGCGGTCCTCGAAGACCTCCGCGTGCGGCCCTCCACCCGCCGCTACGACGCCTGGTCCACGGCCCGGATGCTCTGGTGGCAGAACCCCGTGATCGTCCGCCTCGGCCTGACCTCGCCCCGCTTCTGGCGCAACTGGTACGCCACCACCGTCCGATGATCGGAGAACCTCAGGTGACCCGCCTTCCCCTGCCGGACGCCGACGGCATCTACACCTTCCCCACCGACCTCCTGACCGCGCACCGGTCCTGGATGGACTCCCTGACCGGGTCGAAGGAGATCATGACGCTGACGGCGCCGCTGACCCTCGCGCCGTACTGGATCGAGCCGCGCAAGCCGTCCGGGCGGCCGGTGGTCGTCATCGAACCCCACCACGACGACTTCGTCCTGTCCGCCTCCGGGACCTTCCTCGCCCGCCCCCGGCCGCTGACCGTGGTCACCGTCTTCACCCGCTCGCGCAGCGTCCACCCCTCCCTCGAAAGCACCTACAACAGCGTGGAGGCGGTCTCCGGACTCCGCGACCGCGAAGCCGCCCAGTCCCTGTTGCCCCTGGGAGGGGCCCGGGTCGGTCTGGGGCACAAGGACGCCGAGAAGCCGTACCGGGCACCCGAGCCGACCCAGGTGGACCGGATCACCTCCGAGCTCGCCGAGGTGCTGGACGGGATGGACGACGCGGAACTGCTCGCCCCGGCCGCCGTCACCCGCCACCCGGACCACCTCGCCGTCCACGAGGCGGCGCGCCGCCTGGGCTGCCGGTGGTTCTGGGAGGACGTCGCCTTCTGGTCCACCTATGCCTTGTCCGGATGCGACCGGCAGCTGTTCCGGCAGCGGGTACGCGACATCCTCGACCCGGAGGTCGAGGACATCACGGGCACTGTCCTGGACAAGGTGACCCTGCTCCACATGCACGGCTCGCAGATGCACCCCGCGCGGAAGATGTACCGGCCGATCCGGCACGCCCACACCGTCGCCGCCAACCTGCTGCCTGACCCGGACGGCCGTCCACGCGGCCAGTTCGCGGAACGCTTCTACCGGCTCGGGGGGTCGTGGTGATCCTCGGCCTGGAAGGCCCCTCGTACGGGGGCAAGACTTCCGCCCTGGGACGGCTGCGCCAGGTGCCGGCGATGCAGGACGCGATGTTCTTTCCCTGCTACGTGAAGTCGTTCGCGCGCCGCGAGGACATCCCCACCCCCGCCACCCGGTCCGCCGCCGAGCAGGTGGAGGCGTTCGTGACGTTCATGGAGATCGAGGGCGAGCGCGTGCGCGCCGCCCGCCGGCATGGCGGGCTGGTCATCCTGGACCGGACCGTCGACACCCTCCTCGCCCACGCCCATGCCATGGACGAGATCCACGGCTTCGGCATCCTGCCGGAACTGTGCCGGCGAGTCGAGGAGATGCCGTACCTGCGGCCTGACCACACCCTGTACCTGGACGTGACGCCCGAGCTCTTGCACCTGCGGCGCAAGACGGCCGGACACCACGAGGTGGAGCCCGAGTACTTCCTCCACGACCCCGCCTTCCTCACGCTTTTCCGCGACTACTTCTGCCGCCCCGTCCGCCGCCCGGCGACTGCCGAGTTGGCCATCGCCTCCGGGGACGGCGACCGGCAGGAGACGGCCGCCGTGGTGCAAGCCCTCTTCACGTACTGGGCAGGTGTCCGGTGACCGGCCCGACGGTGGTGTTCGCATGGCGGCGGACCCCGCCGCCGCTGCTGATCGGGGGCGCTGAGGTCTCCCAGCAGCTCCTGGCGGAAGAGTTCGTCCGGGCCGGCTGGCGGGTCGTCTACCTCGGCAGCCACGAGGCCCCCTGGAATGGGTCCGCCCAGATCGGCCACTTGCGCGCCCACCTCCGGGCCCACGGAACCGTGTGGGAGGAGGCCGGCGGGGAGGTCCGCTACCAGTGGAACGGCGTCTCGTGCCGGGCCGTGCCGCAGGACAGGGTGGAAGCGACGCTGAAGGGCCTCCTGGCCGAGGCCCGGCCGGAGCTGGTGGTGACCTCTCAGGAACGGGCGGCCGAGCTCGCCGCCCTTGCCCGCCGGTCCTCGCGGGTCGCCGGATGGCTGCACTCGGTCTCGGCCAACAGCATGGGCGTCCTCCACGGCCGACCGCACGTCGCCCTCGCCACGTCGAAGTTCGTCGTGGGACGGGCCCGGGCCCACGCCGATACGAAGGCGGTAGTCTTCTACCCGTCGTTCGCGTCGGCCGAAGGCGCCGGGCCCCTCCTCGCCGCGGGGCACAACACGGCCGCCCGCGTCCCCGGCAGCGTGCTGATGGTCAACCCCATCCCCGCCAAGGGCGCGGCCCTCCTGCACCAGCTGATCCGCCGGTTGCCTGCCCTCCGGTTCACTCTCGTCGAGGGCTGGTGGGACACAGCTGGCGAGTTCACCGCGTACCCAAACGTGCACTGGGTCCCCCGCACCTACGCCATGGGCCCGATCTACGCCGCGAACGACCTGCTGCTCGTGCCCTCCCAGGTCGAGGACGCCTTCCCCCGGGTGATCGTGGAAGCCGGGCTCCACGGCGTCCCCACGATCGGCTCGTCCCGCGGCGGCATTCCCGAGGCGGTGGGAGACGGCGGAATCATCGTCCACCCCGACGACGTGGGCGCCTGGGTGCAGGCGATCGAGACGGCTGACCGGGCCGGCCTCGGCGCGAAGGCCCTCGCCGGGGCAGCGCCGCTGGTCCGGCCGTGCCTGCCCGAACTGGCTGCCGCCGGGCTGATCCCGGCGGCAGCCGCCGCCGGCTAACGGGCCGCGTAGGCGGCCTGCACCTCGTCGGCGCGGTCGGTCCACCAGATCAGGAGTGCCTCGTCCGTCAGGAACATCTCACCAAAAGTGGGGTCCTGGCGGTCGAGGTAGAACTCCAGCTGCCAGAAGTCGGTCAGCCGCTTCCACCACAGCCGCTTCACCGCGTCGGCGAGGTCGCCCTCGGACAGATCGATCACGGACCGGTACCCGGAGCAGAATGCGGCGACACGGTCGAGGTCGAAGACACCGCCGACCCCGAACTGCACCTGCGCGGTCCGCGCGACCTCCTCCCCGTACGGACGGACCCCGAGCCGGTCCCAGTCCAGTACTGCCACCACCCGGCCGTCACGGCGCAGCAGGTTGCGGTACTGGAAGTCGCCGTGCGTCCACCCGTACGGCCCGGCCGGCTCCTCGCCGTCCGGCCGGGCACCGGCGTACCGGGCGAGGAGACCGCGGCGGCCGTGCAGGGCCTCGGCGGCGGCCTTGTCGAAGTCGCTCACCGGATCGGTCGGGAGGCGACTCATGAGAGCAGCGGCGGCCTGGTCGGCCTCGGCCACGTCGCGGACCTTCGCAACCGGTGCCTGCTCCGGAACCGGGCCGGGCCCATGCCGCCGCAAGCCCTCGTGCAGGCGGCCGAGGAGAGCACCGAGATCGCGGACCTGGTCGAGCGGGAGGTCCGTCCCTTGAAGGTGCTCGCCGTCCACCCAGGGCAGGGCGCAGTAGCCGTGACCACCGACTTCGACCACCAAGTCCCCACTCGCGTCTACCAGCGGCGCCGGCACCGGGATGCCCTCCCGAGCCAGGTCTACGAGGACTGCGAGATTCCTGCGAGCCTTGGGCAGAGGAACGTCAGTGATCTCCTTGAGCGCGCACACACCGGCAGCCGTCACGAGCCGCCAGTTCCGGTTCATCAGGCCATGGGCAAGGAACCGTCGATCACGTACCGCGCCCAGCCCGAACGCGTCGGAGAGAGCGGGCAGCACTGCCGCCAGACCATCTTCTCGAGTCGTATCCGTCACCCCCAGCACGGTACGCCGACGCCGAATCCCGCACCCGAATTCGTCACTCAGGCCCCCACAGAGAGTCGAAGGAAGAAGTGAACCGGGATCACCCAGCCACCGGCTCGCCTGACTCCGCCCGTGGCGGAGTCGGAACCGTCCCAGCGGCCTCACTACCCTGGCTGACGGACCACCCGCGGCCGTTCGACGATCGGGAGACCATGACGACGCCCTCCACCGCCCGAATCGAAGACCTCCTGCAGACCGGCGTACGCGAGGAGGTCTACCCCGGCGCGGTGTGGGCGATCGGGGACGCCGACGGCATCCGCGCGAGCGGAGCCGCCGGCCTCCTCCACCGCGGCCTGCCCGACGAGCCCATGCGGCTGGACACCGTCTTCGACGTAGCCAGCCTCACCAAGATCCTCGCCGTCTGGTCGACGATCGGCACGCTCGCCGAGGAGGGAAAGCTCGATCTCCACGCCCCTCTGGGCACCTTCTGGGACGAGGTCGCCGGCCACCCCCTGGCCCGGGCCACGGCCCACCACCTCCTGACCCACACCGCAGGCCTGCCCCTGCGGGCCAACCTGAAGAACCTCTACGGCACCGACCCCCAGGACATCCGTGACGGCGTCCTCCACGAAGCCCTCCACCGCGCACCGGGCGAGGCCGTCGAGTACACAGACCGGGCCGCCCTCGTCCTCGGCTACCTCGCCGAACACCTCTCGGGCCAGCCCCTGGACCGGCTCGCCACCGACCGCGTCTGGCACCCCCTGGGCATGACCCGCACCCGCTTCGGCCCCCTCCCCGCCGTCGAAGCCGCCCGCTGCGCCCCCACCGAGTACGACGACACCACCGGCACCCACCTCAAGGGCACCGCCCACGACTTCTCCGCCCGCCTCCTCGGCGGCGTCTGCGGCATCGCCGGCACCTTCTCCGTCCTTGACGACCTCGCTGTGTTCCTCCGCCACATGCTCGCCCCCACCAGGGCGGCCTTCGGCCGAGCCTGGATCAAGGACTCACTCCGCCTCCAGACCGGCCCCCTCACCCCCGCCCGCGGCCTCTTCTGGCACCCCGCCCCCGGCACCGACCCCACCGAGGACATCTGGGTCCACTACGGCTTCACCGGTACGGGCATGTGGATCAGCCCGGTCCAGGGCCGCTGGGCCACCCTCCTCACCAACAAGCTCCGCTTCAACCGCGACCGCGAGCCCCTGACTGAGATCCGCAACGTCTTCCGAGTGGCCGTCTTCGCCGCTGAGAACGCGCAGGGATCGTAGGTCGACGGAATGACCCGCGTGCTCACCAGGGCACTTCTCTTCAGCAGGTAGTACCGCAGGACTCGCGCCGCCGCCATACCGCAACGGCAACTGCTGTCGACAAGGCTGGCTGACACAGCTGTCATCCGCGGCGAGGGTGATTGGCTTCACCCATGGCCAGCCGGTGGAACCGGACCCGGGCGGTTCAGAATCGGCCGCACGTAATCGTTTGCCCCCTCGTTCGGCTGGACGCTGCCACACTGGCAAAGGTGTAGAGAAGCAGTCTCATTTCGGGGGAGAGCGCCGTGGCGCAGAAGAGCGACAAGCCCTACTACCGGGCAGGGCACTGGGTGCGGCCGTCAGCCGTCAAGCAGGTGAAGAAGCCTGCGACGGGCGTCATTGTCGTGGCTGCGCTGCTGGCCATCGCTGCTTGGAACACGATCTTTGGTGATGACAGCGAGGCTCCGGCTCCGCAGCAGCCGCTCCCGACCGCCGCAACTACTCCCTGAACGGGGATCTCAACTGCGGCCGTTTCGTCGGGATAGTCTCCCTGCCAGTCGCTCTATCAATGTGGGGCTATGGTCCTGGCTCGGCTGTGGGGCGGGCTGAGCAGCCGCCTCGATCGTCGTCTCTGCCAACAGCCGCATCCACACGGCTTGCCACTCAGCGACCTGTGCATCTGGAACGCCGCAGGCAGACAGGTACGCCGCTGTGGTCTGCCAGGTGCTAGGCAGGCTCTCGCGGTTCAAGAGCCGACTGACGGTGCCAGCTGAGACGCGCCCACCAGAGCGTCGGCTGACCAATTGATGGGTGAGGCCGCTCGTGACGCGAACGTCTGACAGTGCCTTAAAGAAGCCCTTGACGGTGCGAATATCCGAGGGGTTGGGCCAGGAGCGTTCTGACGCGTGGTTCTCGCCAGCGGAAGGAGCAGACCCCGTTGCAGGTAGGTACGCAGGGTTACGGCCGAGAGCTAGTTGTGCTCCCGTGTTCCTGTCTCTCGCCTGGGGTGCGGGACGCCCCTTGGCCGCCAAACTGATGCGCATGTGTCGGTACAGTGCACCGAACTCCAGCAACTCAGGGCCGTGGGGTATGCCCACCTGAAGGGCATTCAGGAGCTCTCCCGTGAAGGCGGTGAACGGCTCACCTGGTGGGGCAAGTGCTGTACGCGTTTCTGCCGCAGCAGCGAGCAGGAATGTCCCCTCCACGGATGCCTGATCGGCCAGGTCTACCGGTCCGCCCATCGACCCCAGCGCAAGGCCGCTATAGCAGCAGTCGAGGACGACGACACATCGCTCGGCCCGGCCGTTTAGGAGCGCCTGCCGGAGCCATCTATAGGACAACCCGGTCTCGACCCGTTGCTGCCTGGACTGCGGCATGGCCAGATAGAGATCATTTTCTGGGTCAACCAGCCCATGACCCGCGAAGTAGATGAGCACGGTGTCACGCGCCTGCTCGGCTGCCGCCCGTACCGCGGCCATGGTCATCTCAGCAGTCGTGGGGTTGGAGAGGGTCACGCAGTGTTCCGGCGGCAACCCCCACGAGAAGGGTTCTGTCAGCGCAGCAGCCAAAGCGGTCAGGTTGTTGGACACTGCCGGCAGTTGCTCAAGATGGTCGTAGCGACTCGTGCCGATCAGCACAGCGCGGGTCGCGCCAGGGTCGGGAAGGGCACTCACGTGTCTGGGGCATCATCGGGAGCCGGAGCCTCAAGAGCTCGGACGGCACGGTCGATCTCGCCATCACTGCATTGCGTAAGAACGATCACGGTTTCACCCCGCCTGATCTCGATCCGCGGGTCCTGGGGCCTTGTTCGCTTCCAAGCGGCCAACGCGACAACGAAGGAGGCAGCGCTCCACCCGTTGTCGGTTACCAACTGGATGACATCCACCAAGCCGCCCATCTGCCCGGGCTCGGGAGGCTGTTCCTGGAGTGTCAGCGAGGATGACCTGCGGATGTCCATGTCTGCCCGTAGCCAGTTGTGCAGTGAGCGCAACTCGTCAGCCTCTGCCGCCACCCGTACGTCAACGCGCATGCCTCTCCCCTGTCTCCAGCTGTCAGCCGCTCCCATGCACCTCCATCGTCCGACAGAGCGTGCCTCCTGGCATGCGTTTGGCTCATTCCCTCAGGCGCTGGGGGGAATGAGGCTCGGCTGGGGAGCCGCCGTGGAGGATTAGCCGCATCAATAGTCAGCACGGCGAAGGAGCCTGAAGGACGGGTAGCCGCAGGTCAGAAGGCCTCTCCCATCGATTGCCGCAGGTTCGTCCCGCGAGGTGACGACTTCAAGGCTCCTCAGAGGTCGCCATCCTCTTCACCCCCACCTTGGTCGGCACCACCTACGGCATGAGCTTCGAAACCCTGCCCGCCGCCGACTACCCCCTCACCATCCTCCTCATGGCCAGGTCGACGCATGGCCGCTTAGCGCCCGCGTTTCCTGAAGACGAGGGCGAGCAGTCGAAGCAGCGTCACTTCAAATTTCGAAGCACAGCGCGCAAAGCGGCCGGGAGGCTCTCCGGTTGGACTCCGCCCTTCTCGTGTTGGCGTGCGCGCCGGCCTGCCGGGTGGCGTACCTCAATGCTGTAGCGCCGCCGTTCGTCCCGCACCGCACAGACCGAGACGGCCTTCGCCGTGTTGGTGGCACCCCCTTCAAAGCACTGGTCGTGACCGTCGTGGGGTGTGACACGGCGCCAAGGTCGGTGAGGGTGTGAGCATTGAGCGAGTTCGTTTGCTAGCTCTTGCGCGCTCCTGGGACGAGCAGCTGGATCGATGGAGAGTCCTCGTTCGACGACACTGCCGAGCCTCTGGGAGACATGCGGGGCAATGTCACGCAGCTTGTCGAACTGGGCTTGGAGGATCCGCTCCTTGCGGGCCGTCAGGCTGACGGCTATGGGCCCGTTCGGGTACTGCCCCGACAGGAGGTAAAACAGGGTGGCCGCTAGGGAGTAGACGTCTGAGGCCACCGAACATTTGCCGGTGCTCAACACCTCGGGAGCCACAGTGGCGAGGGTTCCGTTTGCGGCGGTATGACCATCGCCATCCATCCGTGCGGCGAAGCCGAGGTCTCCCAGCAATACGTTGTTTCCGTTGTCGGCGAAGGCGTTTCCTGGTTTGACGTCGCGATGCAGTAGGCCAGCGGCGTGGATGCGCTCGAGCCCGTACCCGAGCTGCTGGCCCCAGTGCACTGCCCTCGCGACGTCAGCACCGAACAGTGCCGCGGCTGACTCGAGGTCACCGTCCATGACGGGCATGGTGATGTAGCGGATGTCGGTCCCGCTGGCGATGTCAGCGTTATAGACGGGGAGGAGGTACTGGCTCTGCAACTTCTTGAGGGCCTGGGCTTCGTCCCACGTCGCCGGCTGGCCTTGCAGCGGTTCGAAGAGCTTTAGCGCCACCTCGGTGCGAAGGTGCTCATCGAAGACACGATAGACCTGGCCGCCAGATCCACCCCCAAGGCGTTCCAGCACCTCGTAGCGATCACTGATGCGATTCCCGACCTGGCGGTTGCCGATCTGGGCGATGACCGTTCCCGACATGAACGTCACTCTATAGTGCTGGGCATGGAGGTACTGGGGATCAGTGTGGGCTTTCCAACGGCAGGACGTGGCCCTGTAGTTAACTGCGTCGTGCTGGAGGGATCGCAGGGCGAGCCACACCTGCAGGAGGCGTGCGACCTTCGAACAGCGGCGTCGGAGGTCATCGACCAGGTCGAGGACTTGGGGCGCAAGCTCAGTAGCAAGCTCTCGGCATTGAATCCCGACGCCGTGGTGGTCTGCGTTGCGGACGTCAGCCCTGCTGGTAATCGCAAGGCGGCACCGCGTCATCGCCTCATGATCGAAGGTGCTCTCGGCTACGTCTGCCGCGATCACAAGATCCATCAGGTGGCCTACCGCAGTGGCAAGGAGGTCGGCGAGGCGCTTGGCCTAACCAAGGCAGATGCCCTTGCACGCGGTAAGGCATTGGACCCTAAGCGTTCGGCGGCCGCTGCTGCGGCCCTTGCCTCGTTGCCCGCAGCGTCTACCACAGACCCGAATCCGTCGTAGAAGAGGAATGGGCCAGCGGCGGCTCTCCGAGTACGTCCAACCCGTCCACGCCGCAGTCGGCGGCTCGCGCTGCCACTGCAGTCAGCTGGTGGAGCACAACCGCGTGAACATGTCGCGCCCCGAGGTCTCTGGCGTGGCGAGCAGCCTGCGCCACCGCAGTGCCGCTGGCAATGTTGACGTCCACGATTAATACGGTCTGCGTGTAGGCAGCCCCCTGCGAGGACAGGCTGACCAAATCGCTGCACGCCGACAGGAGCGCCCCGACCAAGCGCTCGGCAACGGGGCTGGCAGCGAGGACGGCTTGAGCTCCGGTGCGTCGGGCAACGGTGATCACTTGCTCAGTGGCGTCCTGCAGTGCGCTCGGTTCGGCTAGTCGCTCAATGTTGCTGTGGGCTGTGTCCACTGCACCCAAGAGGTTACTCATCCGTCCACCCCCATAGGATCACTGGCCTTCGGTGTATGCAGTCTTGATGGGGAACGACAGCGCGCCAACACTGATGCCCATTCCGTTACCAACGACACTGCCTGCGCGCCGTGGCTACCGCAAGACGAGCAACCCCGCACATGTCCAGAGGTGCGGTAGTGGCCACCAATCCTTCACGTAACAGCGCTGCCGGCAACAGTCTTCGCTGGGGAGAATCTGGGGAGAATGAAGCCCCTCCGGGGAGCGGCTGGGGAGGATCGGGCGCATCAACGGGCACTACCACGAAAGGGCCCGAAAGGCGGATCGTCGCAGTTCAGAGTGCCTCTCCTGTCGATTTCTGCAGGTCAGCGGTGTGAAGGTGACGACTTCAAGAAAATCTCCGCCTGGGCGGCCATCCTCTTCGCCCCCACGTTGGTCAGCACCATCTACGGCATGAACTTCGAAGACATGCCGGAGCTGAAGTGGGCGGGCGGCTACCCCTTCGCAATCCTGCTGATGGCAGTGGTCTGCGTGAGCCTCTACGTCATCTTCAAGAAGCGCGACTGGCTGTAGCGAACGAGCCGGAAGCGACGGTCGACTTAAGCATCTGTGAACATCACAGAACGTCCCCCTGGGGAGAATGCGCAGCGCGCCGCAAGAGCGCCCTCCCCCGCATCCCGAGCTGCCCACCTCGGCGAACAGATGGACCGGCACCATCTCGCGGACACAGAGCGTAACGGAACGGGCGGCACAGCACATTGCTGTGCCGCCCGCTGATCACGCCGTCACGAGGCTTTCAGGTACGCACTCGGGCACGATGCCGAGCAGTGAGTCGATGGCTGCGCGGCCCTCACCGCCGGGCTCCGGCATGAAGTGGGAGTAGTGGTCGAGGGTGATGGTTGGACTTGAGTCACCGAGCCACCGGGCGAGCGTGACGATGGACTCGCCCGCTTCGAGGAGGATCGAGGCGTAGGTGTGGCGGAGGACATGGAAGCCGTCATTGAACGAGCTCAGCGCGGCAAGCCGATGCGTCCCACCGCGTTCGGCACCGTGATCGTGGCTGCTGCCTGAGCTATGAGCGACCAGGACGAAGACGCCTGATCGGAAGGCGAGGGCGCCAGCCTGGCCCGAGGAGCACGAGATGCGAGCATCGCGGCATGGTGCCAGCCCCGTGCCGGCGAAGCCCTTCCTTATTCTGGGAGCCATCCGCTAATCTGACGAAACGTCACTCGCGAAGCGGCGTACCGCCTCATCTTTAGCGCTGCGGCCCTGAAGAAGATGCTGATGGCCCTCGGAGCCGTCGCGGTACGAACGTTCGCAGGTGTCGCCGAAGCGCCGGACACCGAGCGTCCCCGAGCGTAGACAGCGAGTGCGTGGGCCCCGATGGCTCCGCTGCACGCGGACTTCCGGACGCCCATGAAAGATCGCTTCCAGTGACCATCAATTCTGTTGCTCTTGCCGGAAATACAGCTGACGACCCGAGCGACGACCTCGATGCTGAGGCGACCGAAGCGCAGCTCCAGCTGATTCCGGTAGCGGCCACCACCGTCAATGGCACGCCGACGCTGCGGGTGATGGACCCGCGATCGGCCGCGAAGACCGCAGCTGAGGTCAGCGCGCTTAGGGGCGTGCGCCTGGATCCGGACTCGCTCCGCCGGCTGGCCATGTCCTGCGTAGAGCCCAACGGGTTCCACGTCACCCGCCACCGGGTCGGTACTGGCTGGCTGTCGATCATCGAGGCCCGCCAGTTCGTGACCCTGTTTACGTTGACCCCGAGTAACGACCGGCTCGGGGATCAGCTGATCTACGCCGCTGATCCGTCGTTCGACGCCAAGACGGTGAACAAGGACGGTCGGCGGATCGGGCACATCGCGGTCCCGATGCCGGAGTCTGACGGCACGTTCGCGAAGCTCGTCTACACGGCTTCCAAGGGCACCCTGCTGGAGGCTACTGACCGCAACTGCCAGGCCGTCCGCAAGAGCAACCCGCAGCACGATATCGGCCCCGACATCATCCACCGCTCGCTCACCACGGTCTTCACGACCCTGCGCTACACCGAGGGGAGCAACGAGCTGGAGCAGGTCAGTGTGGACGGCAACAGCCGGCTGGCCAGCGCCTACGCGCAGATCAAGATTGACCCGAGCTGGCTGCCCCAGCGGCTGCGCAAGCAGTACCGGGACGAGCGCCCGACGCTGCTGCCGTCCATGCTGATGGATTGCGACCTCAATGAGCGGCGCGACCTGACTCGCAAGATCATCAAGGTGAACGAGGATCGTCTCGCCCTCCCGGCGCGCACGTCGCTCAAGGACATGAGGGAGCGCAATGCGGCCGTCTGTGCGCTGAATGCCCTCACGGCGCCGGTCCAGGTGATCGTCGGCTACGAGGACGATGATCCTGAGACCCACGGGATGCAGCGGTTCGCCTCGGCCGTTCGCTCGCTGCTCGTGCGGATGAACGTCGGGGTCAAGACCTTCGACACCGGCGCCCAGAACGCGGTCATCGCCGAAGAGATAGTCCTCGCGGCGCAGCAGAGCGGACACTTCGATTACGACGAGGTCGAGCTGCTGATCGGCCGGGAGGACATCTCCGCGATCATGGAGGAGTACGGTCTCGACCCCAACCTGCGCGACCTGCGGGCCATGATGGTCATCGCGTTGTGCGCGCAGAACTCCACCAAGCTCAACAAGGCGATGCGGGAGAAGTTCGGCAAGCGGAAGGTGATGCTCTCGCACCGCTCGGCCGTCGCCAGTGAGTTGATCCTGCGCTCCTACGGCGCCGTGATGAGCGCCTACGACGTGGAACGCAGCCGCACCGCACTCAACTCGGGCTGCATCTGGCAGTCGTTGGTGGACCAGCCCTGGCAGCCTGCGCAGGTCAACGATGACCGCACCGTCGATGCAGTACTGGAGCTCGCGCTCAAGGAGTTGGCCCCGAGGGGCAAGAAGGAGGTCGTAACCGGGGAGCCTGGGCAGTACGCCAGGCTGCTCGGGGTCCTCGGCATGGTGGCGCTGGTAATCGGCGGTGGACTGACGAGCCCTAAGGGTTCCAGCGAGAAGGAAGTCGGTGACCTCATCGATCGCTCCAGCGTCGCGAGCATCGTCGACAAGCTGACGTCCTTCCCGTGGGGCTTGCGCTTGCTGGCCGAGAACATCAAGCGGAACCGCGCCGGCGTCCCGCTGCTCGGGGTTCAGGTCCCTGACGGGACGACCAACATCGAGACCTACGACGACGCGACGGTCTCGGTGACCGCGCGCGACGCCCGCTTGCGCCACGCGGTGCGCATCGCGGTGCAGGGCAGCGCCGAGAAGACCTCGGCCTCCGCGGAGGAGAACGCCTTCAACGATCTGTGCCGCAGGATTGTTCTGGCCGACGAGGCGTTCCAGAACTACCGGGCGATCCGCAGCCAGGATCCTTCCCCGGCGCTCCTGCCTTTTGACCAGACCGACGGGCCGATCAAGCAGCTCGAGACGATGGCCAAGGCCCTGAACCGGATGACCGCGGAGGACCACGAGTCGTGAGCACTCCACCATGGACCGGGGTTGTCACCATGACCGCGACCCGTTACCGGTATCTCGCTGGTCTCGCCGGGGACAACCTCATGGCCAGCCGTCCCATCGCCCATAGCCTCGACATGCCGTACGACGGCGACGAGGAGAAGGCCGTCTACGTCGCGGTCAACCACGAAGGCCTCGCCTGTTACGCCGGCCAGACTCGTCCCATCAGGTCCTGGACGGGTGCGGCGGGCATCCGGCTCAAGCAGCATCTCGCGGAGCCGACCAAGCTTGGCGAGTGGGACAGCTTCTGGGTGCTACCCCTAAAGTGGTCCACCAAGCCCAGCATCGTCAACTGGTACGAAAATACCGTTGCTGCACGCCTGATGCTGCCGGTTCGCCATCGCCGGGGCAGCACCAGGTTCTGAGGAATCTCTCGCTGTGGGGCGTTCAACGCCTCACAGCGAGTTAGTACGTCGGGACCGAGGTCCAGGGCGTCGATGCGGGCCAGGCCTGCGGCGGTGCCAGGACCGTACGGGCGGCCAACGGTCTGGTTGAGGCGGGCGAGAGCCTCGACCAGGACGCCGTACTCGATCGGCAGGCCGAGAGCGTCCCGTACGCCTTCGCGTGCGTATTGCAGGTTCTGCGAGACGGGGATGCCGTCGAGCGTGCCGTACTCGGCGAAGTCGAAGACGAGGAGCGTCGCCGGGTGGAGCAGTTCGAACGTGGTCGGCGCGGCTCAGTCGAGCCGGACCGCACCCAATCGCCGGTACGGCCGAGCGAATGGTGAGGGCCTGCTCCCCCTCTTCAACTACGTTGCGTAGCCTGTCGGGGTGCCCGCACAACGGTCCCTGTCAGCGGCGATCCTCCTTCAGAAGCGGCCTCCGCTGGGGAGGATCTGGGGAGAACGAGGCCCCATTGGGGAGCGGCTGGGGAGGATCGGCCGCATCAATGGGCAGTACGGCGAAAGGGCCGGAAAAACGGATCGCCGCAGGTCAGGGCGCCTCTCCAGCCGGTTTGCGCAGGTCAGCGGTGTGAGGGTGACGACTTCAAGAAGATCTCCTCCTGGGCCGCCATCCTCTTCGCCCCCACCCTGGTGGGCACGATCTACGGCATGAACTTCGAGGTCATGCCGGAACTCCACTGGGTGGCCGGCTACCCCTTCGCGATCCTCCTGATGGCGGTCGTCTGCACGAGCCTGTACGTCATCTTCAAGCGACGGGACTGGCTCTAGGAGCGATCGGTCCCACTCATGCCGCGCCGATCCGGCCAAGCTCGCCGGCGGCACTGCCTCCGACGCCGGGGCGGCCGCGTGAGTGGCGCGCTCGTCCTGGACAGCGAGGGCCGGCCAAGGCCCTGCAACGCGACCGCGAGGTCCACGATTGGCTCGTCGCCGCCCGCGACGCCCACTGTCCGGGCCCGGGCCGAGCGTGGGTGGTACCCCGACTGGCCCGGTCCCGCTCCTGTCGTTGCGGAGGTCGGTCGGTCAGCTCGTCGCCCGTACCGCGTCCCTGATCAGGTCGGCGACCCGCGTGGGCTCGGAGAGGGCGACGGCGTGGGAGGCGTCCGGAAGTTCGACGACGACGGCGCCGGCCCGTGCGGCGCCGAAGCGCTGGACCTCGGGGCCGATCGTGCGGTCCGCCCCGGCCACCAGGGCCCAGGACGGTGTGGTCCGCCACGCCGCCGCGGACGCGGTCTCGGTTAAGGCGGCTGCGGCGAGGGGGCGTTGGGCCGTTGCCAGGACGCCGGCGACGTCCTCGGGCACGTCCGCCGCGAAGACGGAGGGAAAGGCCGTCACCTCGATGGTGACCTCGACCGCCGAGTCACCGTCGAGGAGCGGGTACGTCCACTCCTTCAGCTTGCCCGTCAGGGGGGATTCGGGAAAGCTCGCCTGCAGCCGGCCCAGGCTCTCACCCTCGTGGGGCACGTAGGCGGCGACGTAGACCAGCGCGACGACGTTCTCCGCGGTGCCGGCCACAGTGATCAGTGCACCGCCGTAGTCGTGGCCGACGAGTACGGCCGGGCCGTCGAGCTGCGCGAGGACGGAGGTGAGGTAGGCGGCGTCCGACGTCAGCCCCCGCAGCGGGTTCGACGGAGCGATCACCGGGATACCGCAGCTGCGTAGTTCCGCGATGACGCCTATCCAGCCTGTCGCGTCGGCAAATGCACCGTGCACGAGGACGACGGTGGGGTTGGTCATGTGAGTTCCCTTCTCGATGTCGGGCCACGTGGGGGCGTCGTCGCGACGGTCCGGGGGCAGACCGGAAACCTGGGAGAGGTCCGTGCGACTGTCACTCTCGGTAGGGCCGTAGAAGTGGCTCCCCTTGTACGTGCGCGGCTCAGCGCCTTCATTCGTCCTCGACGTCGGCAGTCGTCGGCGCGAAGGCTGAGGTCGCCCGCGCCTGCCATTCGCTGGGGCTCATGCCATAGGCCCCGCGGAAGGTGCGGCTGAAGTGCGAGGGGCTGCTGAAGCCCCAGCGGTGGGCCAGCGCGGCCATGGTGGTTCTCCGGTTGGAGCGGCCCAGTTCGAGTCGGCAGAAATCGAGCCTGCGTTCCCGCACCCATTGGCTCACGGTGCTGCCGTCGTTCTGGAAGAGCTTCTGCAGGTACCGGACGGAGATGTGGTGGGCGCGTGCGATCGACTCCGGTGAGAGGTCCGGGTCCATCAGATGTTCTTCGATGTAGGCGCGAATCCGGGACAGCATCTCGTTGGCCGTCCCGGACGCGTCGTCGACCTCGTCCGTCGTGTCCGCTTCGAGGAGCTCCATGACCAGGAGGGAGAGGAGACGTACAGCCGTCCGGGCACGCCGGTCCCCGATCGTGGACCGGCGGAACTCCGCCTGGGCGGCGAGGGCGGTCAGGAAGCCGGACACCAGCGACCCCACCCCTTCCCCGCCGCGCACGGGTACGCCGAGCACCTGGTTCAGTCCCGACTCCGAGAGGCCCAGAAAACAGCGGGGCACACGGAAGAAGATCATCCGACAGTCGCCGCCGAACCGCAGCAGGTGCTGTCGGGCCGGGTCGCAGAAGACCAGGTCGTTCGGCTCCAGCAGGGTCGTGGCACGCTCGTGGACGACGGTGACGGGCCCACGGACGTGGACGCCGAGGTAGACGTGGTTCCGGTCCTTCGTGTCCGGCATCTCGGAGAGCATCTGGACCAGCCATCCCGAACGTGAGGAGGGCGAGGTCGGAGCAGTCGCCTGCCGGGGCACCCGTTCGGACGCGCGTGACATCAGTGTGAGGGTCATGGTGATTCCTAGCCGTGGGTTCGTGCAGGTCGGAGGGCGGGTTCACGCCCCTCTCACCGGCTCCTCGGCCAGGAACTCCTCCACCACGGCGTTGAAGGCCGGCGGGTTCTCCAGGAAGGGGAAGTGCGAGCTCGCCACGTCGGAGGCGAAGACGTGCAGGCGTGCGCCGGGAATCCGCTCGGCGACGAAGCGCTGCGAATCGGGGTGCACATGGCTTCCCTCACAGCCGATCACCAGGGTCGGCACATCGATCCGGGGAAGCACGTCGCGCCAGTCCTGTGCGCAGTGGTCGAACAGCAGCGGTACGCCCGCGCAGGCGGGTGTCGACCTGATCTCCTCGGCGACGAACGCCAGCACCTCGGGGTCGGGTTCGCCGGAGAACATGCCGCGCACGAAGTCGGCGCGGACCGTGTCGCCCTCGGGACCCGCGAGGGCCGCGCCCAGGTACAGCAGGCCCGACACGTCGAAGATGGCGCCGGAGTCCCGCTGTTCCCTCTCGGTCATCCACGGCACGGCGGCGACGGCCGCGGGCTGGTCGACGGCGACGAAGCGCCGGATCCGTCCGGTCCCGTACTGGTCGATGAAACTCCACCACACCGAGACGCCCATGGAACAGCCCAGTGCGTCGAAACGGTCGAGTCCGAGACGGTCGACGAGTTCGAGCACGTCGCGGGAGAGCCGGGCGATGCGGTGGCCGTGACGCGGTGTGCCGGACTTCCCGTGGCCGCGGAGGTCGACGGTGACGACGCGACGGCCAAGCCCAAGACCCTCGACCTGGTGGCGGAACATGGCCTGCGTCTGGCCCCAGCCGTGGAGCATCACCAACGGGACTCCCTCGCCGCCGGTGTCCTGGTACGCGAGCCTCGCACCATCCGTCGTGATCAGTTCTTTCATGACCTCTTCCCTGGTCAGAGGTGGTACATCCGCCCCGTCCATCCCGGACATCATCGAATCGGGTCGGCCGCCCGCACCACCGCGAGCTGTAGGAATCGGGCCGTGGATCCTCCTCGTTCTGTCGAAACGAGTCCGGGGTCACAGGGCACCGCCGGCGCGCGGAGCAAGGAGTTCCTCGATCCTGAGGCCGAGGTGCAGGGTGAGCCGGTGGGCGCCGTCGTCGAGGTCGAGTCCGGTCAACTCCTGTATCTGGCGCAGGCGGTAGTAGAGCGAAGTGCGGTGGATTCCCAGAGTGTCCGCGGTCCTGGGAATCGACCCCGCGTGTCCGAGGAAGCAGCGCAGGGTGTCCCGCAGGCGGTCTCCGCCATGAGCCTCGCTCAGGGTGCGGAGCGGCTTCGGGACCAGGGAGGCGTTCAGGACGTGCTCGGGGAGCTGGAGCAGTACGGCGAGTTCACCGAGCAGCTCCCAGTCACCGATGCTCTTCAGGGTGGGCAGTCGGCGTGCCGCGCGCGCCGCCACGAGCGCCTGCTCGTACGACCTCCAGGCGTCGTCCGGGTGGGGGTACCGGCCGCCGACGCCGATCACGGGGGCCGCCGACGGATCCAGGAAGGTGTCGAGTTCATCGAGGACACGGGCGCACTGGGCGGCGATCTCGTCCGGACCGGGCGCCCGGTCTCGGAGCTGGAGCAGCATGGCCCGCTCCTTGCCGATCGCGATGAGGCCCTGGGCGGAGCGCGTCTGCCGGAATCCTTCCAGCGCCGCCCACAGGGCTGCTTCGGACTGCCGGACGAGCTCCGTTCCGCAGCTCAGCTGGACGACAGTGACCAGGACGTGCTCCGCCGCCCCGAGCAGCCCGAGTTCCCTGCCGCGGCGAACCGCGGTGGTGCGTGCGGCGACGTCGGCGCCGACGAGCGCGAGGGCCAGGTCCCGTTCGTCGGTCTTCCGGGTGTCGGCGGCGACGTGCTCTCCGTACATCTGGGCCGACATGGCGTCCGCCGCCCGGTCGATGGCGGCGACGTCCTCCTCCTCCAGCGTCTTCTCGGGCACGACCACCACGAGCAGCCCGAGGAGATGTCCGCGCTCGCGCAGCGGCACGACGTACCGGGGCAGCAGTCCGAGATCGTCACGGCCGTCGATGAACCCGGGCCTCGACCACCGGGTCACGCCTTGGTCGAGGACGTAGCGGATGGCCGCCTTGTCGGCGCGGCCCTGCAACAGGGTGCCGATGCGCACCGGGTCCTCGTCACCGAAGTGGCGGCTCGTGCAGACCATGCGGACCAGCGGGTCGTCGACGGCGACGGACCGGCCGAGCCGGTCGGCAAGCTCGTCGACTAGCGCCTGGAGCTCGGGGCTGCCCGGGCGGGCTCGCTGGAGCCTTGCGGTCATGCGCTGTTCCTCTCTCGATCAACTGCCCCCGCGGACTTCTGCAGTCCGCGGTTCTTGATCAGTCTGAGGAGACGACGGCGTCGGCACATCGCATGAATCGTCCATTGCCACGACGCCCGCGTGTGATGCGGATCGATTACTCTCCGTCGTCGCGATGCTTCACCAACCGGGTCAGCTCGGCGCGCGAGGTGACGTCCAGCTTGGTGAAGGCCCGGCGCAGGTGCGAGCTCACCGTGTGCGGTGAGAGGGAGAGGTACTCGGCCGCCTGCTGGTTGGTCAGCCCCTGGGCCACGAGCCGGACCACCCGTAGCTCCGCGGCCGTCAACTCGGGCCATGCGTCACAGAGTCCGGCCGTCGAGGGCCTGCGGCGGACACCGGCGGCCCGCAGGCGCCGACGCACCCGAGCGACGTCCCTCACGGCGCCCGCCCGCACATAGAGCGCGAGGGCCGTTTCGAAGTACGGGACCGCTTCCGGCTTGCGGGTGGTCGCCAGCTTGCGTCCGGCGTCCTCCAGTGCCGACGCCCGGGCCAGTATCCGAGGGCAGTCCTCGTACAGCCGGACGGCGCGTACGAGAGGGGAGAGGTCGTTGTCGAGGAGCCCCCGGGCGTGCGCGGCGGTGGCGGCGAGGAACGGGAGGTCGGGATTGAGCGCGGCTCGCTTCTCGGCCATGGCGACCGCCTGCACGGCCCGTTCGTGCCTGCCCGCGCGCAGCGCCAGGCGGACGAGCACCGGGGCGTCGGCCGGGTCGATCAGGCCGGAGTAGGCGGGCCGGTCCGCGGCGGGCGACGTCATCACCGCGTCGAGTTCGGCCATGGCGCGGTCGGGCCGGCCTTCGTAGTCGGCCATCAGCGCCAGCATCCAGGTGCCGAAGTGCCGGACGACGGGTGCGTCGTCGGTCCGCATGCGCCTCGCCTCCGCCGCGTACGCCTCCGCGGTCTGCCGGTCGCCGGTGTGGAGGGCGACGCGCAGCATCACGTACCGGAGCGTGACGTCGGCGAGGTTTCCCGGGCCGGGTTCGTCGGTCGCCGGGGACGCGGCTTCGGCGTCGGCCCGGGCGTCCGACAGCCGTCCGGTTTCCAGAAGGATGCGGGTGCGGGTCATGAGCCACATGCGGGTGGCGGCCGTCCGGCCCTGCTCCCCGGTGATCCGGATGCCCTCCTCCGCGAGGGCGAGCGCCTCCGCGGTGCGTCCGGTGGTGTTGGACAGGAGGGCGTGCCACAAGGCCTCCGGCACCCACAGCGAGGTGCTGACGCCCAGGGCGTCGGCCAGCGCGGCGGACCGCTCGGCCTGCCGGAATGCCTCGGCCAGGTCCATGCGGTGGAAGCTCACCGCCGAGCGGACCGTCGTCAGCGTGGCCTCGGCGGTGCGGTCCCCCGCTGCCGCCGCGGTGTCCCACGCCTGCGCGGCGACCTGCTCGGCCGCCGCGTGTTCGCCCGACACCGACAGGCCGACGGCGAGCATGGCGAGCAGTCGCCCCCTCGCGGTCAGGGAGATCCCGGGCAGTGCCGCCCCGGCTCGGGCCTGCCGGACCGCCTCGGAGAAGTCGAACTGCACGGCGAGGCGTGCCAGGGCCAGGCGTATGAGCGCCTCGTCCTCGGGTCCGAGACCGTCGGCCGCCAGGGCGGTGGCTCCCAGTTCACGCGCCTGGGCGGCCCGGCCCGTCTGCCAGAGCAGCGGGATCGTCTCGGCGACGACCCGCGGACGCTCCGGAGCGTCCGCCGCGGTGAGCTCCAAGGCTTTGAGGCTGCGTTCCGCGGCGGTTCCGGGAGCGGTGCCGGCGAGTTCCGCCGCTTCGGTGCGCTGCCGGTCGGCCTCCGCCGCGTCTCCCGGCGCCGCGCCCACGGCCTCCGTCGCATCTGCCGGTGCTCTCCCGGGTGGCAGCCCGGCGGCCTGACGGCTCAGGGCCTGGCGCAGGGAGAGGGGGAGGCCTGCCTCCACCGCCTCGCGGATCAGGTCGTGGCGGAAAGCGAGGTGCTCGCCGCTCTCGGCCAGCAGATCGGCGTCGAGGGATTCCCGCACGGCTGTGATGAGCGCCGCCGAGGACCTGCTGAGCAGTTCGGCCAGCAGCGCGACGGTGACCGGGCCGCCCACGGCGGCCGCCGTCTGCACCAGCTCCCGTGCCTCGCCGGACAGCTGGTCGAGGCGGCGCACGACAGAGGGGAGTTCCCGTGGGGCGGGGGGTCCGGCCGACAGCCTGGCCGTGCCGTTCTCGAGCGTCACTGCCTGCCGCAGCGAGCCGAGCAGCTCGACCAGCAGCTGCGGGACTCCTTCGGCGCGGCGGGCGATGCAGAGGACGTCCGGGTCGGGAGCGGCGCCGAGGACGTCCTCGGTGATCCGTGTGGTCGCCCGGTCGTCCAGCGCTCCCAGCGCCACCTCGTGTGCGCCTGCTTGCCGGATCCGGTCCAGGGTCGTGCGCACTCCCGACGGCACGCTGCCACCGCGCACGGCGACCAGCCACAGGATGGCGTGCGACGAGAGTCCGGCCGCGAGGGTGTTGAAGGTGAGAAGGGTCAGGTCATCGCACCACTGGAGGTCGTCGAGGACGACGAGCAGGGGGCCGTTTCGAGCCGCCTCGCGCAAGCGGTCCCCCAGTTCCTGGAGCAGCCAGAAGCGCTGGCCGGGCGTCGTGGCGAGATCCCTGAGACGGACGGCGCCCGACAGCGACTCCTCGGTGGAGAGCAGACCGTCGAGGAGCGGGCCGAGCGGCACGAACTGTTCGTCGGGGTCCGCCGCCCCCTCGAACACCCTCGTCCCCCGCCGCCTCGCGGCCTCCGCGGCCTCGGCGAGGATCCGGGACCTGCCCATGCCGGCGGGGCCCTCGACGCGGACGATCCCGCCTTCGCCCCGGCCGAGCGCGTCGAGCCGCTCCTCGATGAACGCCATTTCGGCGTCCCTGCCCCGGAGGGGTGTCCGTACACCGTCGGTCTCCTCGGGCGTGGTCCTTGTCGTCACTCGGTTCACGCTCATACGGCGCAACAGTATGAACCATGTGAACCGCCTCGCCCTCGCCCGGCCCAGGGGCCCCTCTCAGTCGAAGCGCAGGTCGGCGAGTTGCCGTTCGAGGACGGTGACGTCGTCGTCGGGCTCTTCACCGACCGGGCGCGCCGCCATGAGCGCGGCGAGCTCGGCGCCCGCCCGGCGGACGCGGCCGGGCAGGCCGTCGGTGTACTCGTCTCCCCCCGAGCCCCAGTCCTCGGAGGCCGCGAACACGGCGGTGGGGACGACGACGGCGCGGAGATAGGCGAAGAGCGGGCGCACGGCGTGCTCAAGGACCAGGGAGTGGCGGGCGGTACCGCCCGTCGCCGCGATCACGACCGGCTTCCCGGAGAGGGCGTCCGGATCGATCACGTCGAAGAAGGACTTGAAGAGACCGCTGTAGGAAGCCGCGAACACGGGAGTCACCACGATCAGGCCGTCAGCCGCCGTCACCGCGTCGATCGCGGCGCTCAGTCGCGGCGGCGGAAAGCCGGTCACGAGGTGGTTGGCGATGTCGCCGGCCAGTTCCCGCAGCTCCACGACCTCGGTCGACGGCGCCTGCCCCCGGGCGGCGAGTTCGTCGCGGGCAGCCTCGGCCAGCCGGTCCGCGAGCAGGCGGGTGGATGAGGGGGTGCTCAGCCCCGCGGAGACGACGGTCAGCCTCATGCGGCGGACACCTCCCGGGCGTCTCGAAGGGACGCGTGCGTGGGGGCCTTCGGCACGTCGGCCGGACGCCCCTTGGCGAATTCCCTCCGCAGCACGGGCACGACCTCTTCGCCGAGGATGTCGAGCTGTTCAAGGACGGTCTTCACGGGCAGGCCCGCGTGGTCCATCAGGAACAGCTGGCGCTGGTAGTCGCCGACGGCTTCCCGGAACGACAGGGTCCGCTCGATGACCTGCTGGGGAGAGCCCACCGTCAGCGGGGTCTGCTCGGTGAAGTCCTCAAGCGACGGGCCGTGGCCGTACACCGGCGCGTTGTCGAAGTAGGGCCGGAACTCCCGTACGGCGTCCTGGGAGTTCTTGCGCATGAAGACCTGTCCGCCCAGGCCGACGACGGCGTCCTCCGGCCGGCCGTGGCCGTGGTGCGCGAACCGGCGCCGGTAGAGCTGCACCATGCGCCTGGTGTGGTCGGCCGGCCAGAAGATGTTGTTGTGGAAGAAGCCGTCGCCGTAGAAGGCGGCCTGCTCTGCGATCTCGGGGGACCTGATGGAGCCGTGCCAGACGAAGGGCGGGACGCCGTCCAGGGGCCGCGGTGTCGAGGTGAAGGCCTGGAGCGGCGTCCGGAACGTGCCCTCCCAGTCCACGACGTCCTCGCGCCACAGCCGGCGCAGCAGCGCGTAGTTCTCCTTGGCGAGGTTGATGCCCTGGCGGATGTCCTGGCCGAACCACGGGTAGACCGGACCGGTGTTGCCGCGCCCCAGCATGAGGTCGACCCGGCCGTCCGCCAGGTGCTGGAGCATCGCGTAGTCCTCGGCGATCTTCACCGGGTCGTTCGTGGTGATCAGCGTCGTGGAGGTGGACAGGATCAGCTTCTCGGTGCGGGCGGCGATGTAGCCGAGCATGGTGGTCGGCGACGACGGTACGAACGGCGGGTTGTGGTGCTCGCCGGTCGCGAAGACGTCCAGGCCGACCTCCTCGGCCTTGAGCGCGATGGCGACCATCGCCTTGATGCGCTCGCGTTCGGTCGGAGTACGGCCATTGGTGGGGTCGGGGGTCACGTCCCCGACGGTGAAGATACCGAACTGCATGGGGCGTCTGCTCTCCTGAGCTCGTCCGGTTCCCGCGCCGGGGAACCGGGGGCCGGGGTGACGCCGGGGGCTCCGGCGTCGCCCGGCGGGTCAACGGTGCGACGTCACTTCGCCAGGAAGGCGAGGAGGGCGGTGTTGACCTCCTCGGCGTGGGTCCACAGCAGACCGTGCGGGGCGCCCTCGATCTCGACGTAGTCGGCCGACGGGAGCGCCTTGTGGAACGGGCGCGCCGTGCCCTCGGCCGGCAGGATGCGGTCGGCGGTGCCGTGCAGGATCAGGGCCGGCACGTCGACCGCGGGGATGTCGGCGCGGAAGTCGGTGTACCAGGTCGCCGGCGCGGCGGACGCGGCGAAGGAGCCGCCGCGGGCCGCGGTGTTCCAGCTGTTGCGGACGGCCTCCTCGCTGATGCGGGTGCCCAGGTTCTCGTCGAGGTTGTAGAAGTCGTTGAAGAAGGCCGTGTAGTAGGCGTAGCGGTCGGCCTTGACGGCGGCGACGACGCCGTCGAAGAACTCCTTCGGGGCGACGCCGTCCGGGTTGTCGTCGCTCTTGAGCAGGCAGGGCTCGAGCGAGGCGAGGAAGGCGACCTTGGCGACACGGCCGGAGCCGTACGTGGACACGTAGCGGGCGACCTCGCCGGTGCCCATGGAGAAACCGACCAGGACGGCGTCCTTCAGGTCGAGGGTCTCCATCACGGTGTTCAGGTCGGCCGCGAAGGTGTCGTAGTCGTAGCCGGTGGTCGGCTGCGAGGACTGCCCGAATCCGCGGCGGTCGTACGTGATCACGCGGTAGCCGGCGTCGAGCAGCGCGGCGCTCTGGCGTTCCCAGGAGTGGCCGTCGAGCGGGAAGCCGTGGATGAGGACGACGGGCTGCCCGCCTCCCTGGTCCTCGAAGTGCAGCTCTATGGGGTTGGTGTTCTCCTGGCCCACGGTGATGTACGGCATGGGGGTGCTTCCTCGATCCAGGTCGGCTGGTCCGCGCGTCGAAGCGGCGCGGTATGCCCGTCACGCTAGGACCGGTCCCGCACCTCCTGTTGCCGTACCGCGCACCACACCTGGCACGGGGGCGCAGAGGTCACTCAGCCGCCGGTGGCGGGTGCGGTGTCGCCCTCCGCAAGCGCGATCCGGGCCAGGTGGACCCGTGAGCGCACCGAGAGCTTGCGGAAGATCGACGCCAGATGGGTGTTGACCGTGTGCGGGGAGACGACGAGGGCCTCCGCGGCGGACCGGTTGGTGTGGCCCGCGGCGATCAGCCGGGCCACCTTGCGTTCCGAGGCTGTGAGCGCGTCCCAGCCCTGGGCGGGGCGCGGCATGAGGCTTCCGGTGCGCCGGCCGGAGCGGCTGGTGGCCCGTTCCAGATCGGCCCGGACCCGGTCGGCCTCGGCATCGGCCCCCGCTTGGGCGTAGATGTCGTGGGCCCTGGTCAGGGCGAGTGTCGCGGCGGGGTCGCCTGCTGTGAGGAGCGCGCGCCCGAGGTCGGCGGATGCCGCGGCGAGGGGCAGCGGCCGGGGGCCGGTGCGGAGGATGCGCACCGACCGCTCCAGGAGTCCGTGGTCGGCGTTCGCCAGGGCGGACGCGTGGGCGGCCGCCCCCTGGGCGGTCGGCACGCCGGGGTTGCGGGTGGCGTGTTCGACGGTCTGGGCCGCGAGGTCCTCGGCCAGGTTCCGGTCCCCGCCTCGCAGGGCGATCCGCACGGCCTGGACGACATGGGGGCGCAGGAGCCGCCATCGGAGGAAGGGATGGTCACGCTGCACGGATCGGACCAGTTCGGCCGCTGCCGCGTGGTCGCCGTCGGCGTCGGCGACGACGGCCTCGAAGTACTGGTGCGTGGCGTGGTTGCCCGTGTTCGGCCGCTCGGCCACGGCCGCCCGCACGACGTCCAGGTGCTCCCGCGCGGCTTCGCGGTCGCCGCGCAGCATCGCGAGGAGGCCGCGGTTGACGCGGATGTTGACCAGGTTGCCGGGCACGTGGAGGTCCGCTTCGAGCCGCTCGGCGGTGACGAGGTCGGCGTCCGCGTCGTCGAGCCGGCCGAGCCCCATGTTCAGGGTTCCCTGGGCCCAGATCAGCATGGCGGGGCGCAGGGGAGCGTCGCCCGCCGTCCGCAGCAGTCGCCGTGCGGTGTCGAAGTCGTCCATGTGGATCCGGGCGACGGCCTCCTCGGGCAGGAAGGCCGTGTCGAACACGCTCAGCGCCGTGTGGTGTTCGACGGCGGCGGCGCAGTCGCCCGCGTTGAGGGCGATCTCGCCGAGGCCCCACAGCGCGAGGACACGGGCCTCCCGGTCATCGGACCGCTCCGCCTCGGCGAGCGCCCGTTCGCCGGTCTCGCGAGCGGCCCCGAGGTCGCGCCCGCGGGAACGGGCGAGGGCCTGCCGGGCGGTGAGCCGGGCGCGGATCGTCGGGTCGGTGACGGCTGCCAGTGCCGGCGTCGAGCGGCGGGTCAGCTCGTGGACGTCGTCGAGGTGCCACAGCGTGTCGCCGAGTGCGGACTGCAGACGGGCGAAGACGTCCAGGGGCGGCTGCCGGGCGAGAAGCGTGTCGCCGGTGTCCCGTGCCTGGGTGTACCGGCCCGCGCGGGTCAGCGCCACGATGGCCCGTTCTCCCACGTCGAACACCATGGGCGCATGGGGCGGTACGAGTTCCAGGGCGCGTACGGCCAGGTCGGCGGCGAGGTCGGGCATCACGGCGCTCACGTCCGTGGCGGCCGTGCCGAGCAGCCCGATCGCCTCCTGGTCGCCGGGTTCGGCGCTCTTCAGCAGATGCGGGACCGCGTCGGTGGAGCTCCGGCCCGCCGCGACGAGCCGGCTCGCGGCCTCCCGGTGCAGCGCCCGGCGTACGGAAGGGGCGAGATCGGCGTACACCGCCTGGCGGAGCAGGTCGTGGCGGAACAGGAGGCGTTCGCCTTCGTCGTGGAGGAGGGCGGCGGCGATCGCCTCGTCCACTTCGGCACTGAGTCCGGAGGCAGGCCGGCCGCACAGGGCGGCGGCGTCCGCGAGCGAGAACGCGCGGCCGAGGACCGAGCCGATCCGCAGGAAGTGGAGGGTGTCCGGCCGGAGGTCGGCCAGCCGGTCGCGCACACCGAGGACCAGCCGCTCCGGCGGCTCCGGCGCGTCCGCGCCCGACGCCGCGATGCCCGTGAGCATCTCGGCCGCGAGGAAGGGGTTGCCTCCCGCCCCGTCGAGGAGTTCCGCGACCTTCGTCGGCACGTCCCCGCCGAGGACGTCCCGTCCCAGTTCGGTCAGGGCCGTGTCGGACAGCGGCCGGAGGGGGAGGGTCGTCGGCCGCGGCCCCTGCCCGTACAGTTCCGGGTCGTTCCTGCCCGTGAGCAGCCAGAGGACCGGGGAGCTGAGCAGCCGTGCCGGCATGACACTCAGGGCGAACCGGCTCAGCGGGTCGGCCCATTGGACGTCGTCGACCGCGATCAGTACGGGCGTGCCCGCCGAGCGTTCCTCGATCAGCTGGGCCAGTCGTTCGACGAGCCAGATGCGCTGGTCGTGATGGCCCGCGAGGTCTGCGAAGTCCGTGCCGGACAGCAGCGGCGGGTCACCGTGCAGGAGGCCGGAGGCCAGTGAGGCGAGCGGTGCCAGCTCGTGCAGTTCCTCGGCGCGTCCATGGCTGACGACGAACCCGTGAGCCCGCGCGATCGAGACGGTCTCCTGCAGCAGTACGGTCTTCCCGATCCCGGGCTCGCCCAGGAGCAGCGCGATCGCTCCTCCCTCGCCGTCGCGCACCGCCTCGACCAGGGCGCGCAGCCGCTCCAGCTCGGCTTCGCGGCCCCGCAGCCCGGGCCGGCTCAGCCCCGCGCTCCCGGGCACCGCCATGCCTGCTCCCTCGGGCCGCTCGGGGGTCATCCCTTGACCGATCCGGCGAGCAGTCCCCGCGCGAAGTGCCGCCGGAGGGAGAAGAAGACGAGCAGCGGGACGAACGCCGCCACGAAGGCTCCTGCGGTGAGCCGCTGCCACTCGTAGCCGTACGTCCCGGCCAGGCTCGCCAGTCGGACCGTCATCGGCGCGGTCTCGGCCGTTCCGCCCGACAGGGTCAGTGCCACGAGGAGGTCGTTCCACACCCAGATGAACTGGATGACGGCGAAGGAGACCATGGCCGGGCGGGCCAGGGGCAGCACGATCCGGAGCAGCAGCGTCCCATGTGACGCGCCGTCGACGCGGGCGGCCTCGATCAGGTCCCGGGGCAGCCCTGCCAGGAAGTTGTGCAGGAGGAACACCGCGAACGGCAGCGCGAAGACCGTGTGGGCGAACCAGACCTGGCCGAAACGCGCGGGACCGGTGAGGTGCCACGCGGGCAGGAACAGCCAGCCCCGGGAGAACAGCTTCAGGAGGGGGACGAGCGCCATCTGGAGCGGCACGACCTGGAGCGCGAAGATGCCGACGACGAGCGCGTCCCGCCCCCTGAAGTCGATCCACGCCAGGGCATACGCCGCGAAGAACGCCAGCACCAGCGGGAACAGCACCGAGGGAACGGTGATGACGACGGAGTTGACGAAGTACTCCGCGAGCCGCCCGGACCCGTTCCCGCCGCCGGACAGCACCTCGCCGTAGTTGTCGAGCGTGAGGTGCGGCGTACCGAACACGGTCCACCAGCCCGTCGTCTTGATCTCCTCCTCGGGACGGAACGAGGAGAGCAGCAGACCGAGGGTCGGTGTCGTCCAGAGGACCGCGATCACCACGGCGATCGACGTGAAGGCGCGGGAGGCCAGACGCTCCCGGACGCCGTTCACCCTGTCCTCCGCCGTGCCCGGACCTGGTGGGCGACGAAGGGGGTGACGAGGACGAAGAGGAGCACGGCGAGCGCCGCACCGCGGCCCGTCTCGCCGTAGCGGAAGGCCTGGTCGTACATCTCGTGGGCGACGACGCCCGTGTCGAACTGTCCGCCGGTCATGGTCTTGACGATGTCGAAGGCCTTGAAGGTGCCGATCGCCTGGGCGAGGACAACGACGAGCAGCGTGGGCCTGATCGACGGCATGGTGATCCGCCAGAAGATCTGCCGGGGGGACGCGCCGTCGAGTCGGGCCGCCTCGGTCAGCTCGCCGGGAACGGCTCTGATCGCGCCGACCAGCAGGGCGGCCGCGAAGCCCGCCTGCGTCCACACCATCACCACTATGAGGAACAAGACGTTCCAGGGAGAGTCCACGAGCCATTGCCTCGGTTCGCCGCCGAACGCGACGACGAGCTGGTTCAGCAGCCCGATCTGCCCGGCCTCCGCGGGACGGTAGGCGTAGACGAACTTCCAGACGACACCCGCGCCGACGGAGGAGATCGCCATCGGCATCAGGACGAGGGACAGCGCGAACGCTCTGAACCGCGACCGTGCGACGGCCACCGCGTAGAGCAGACCGACCGGGGCTGACAGCAACGGCACGAGCACCACCCACGCCAGGGTGTTGCGCAGCGCCACCAGCGCCCGGGGGTCGGTGACCATCCACACGTAGTTGTCGAAGCCGGCCCACGCGTCTCCCCCGCTGTCGGTGAACGACAGGACCAGGGTGCGCAGACCGGGCAGGAGGAGACCGACCGTGAGGAGCAGCAGCGCGGGGGCCAGCAGGATCAGGGCCGCGCCCCTCCTCCGTACCGGCCCCCGGTGCAGCGCCAGCAGGATCAGGGAGACCACCGCGGCGAAGGCGGCGACGCCCTGGAGCAGGTACAGCAGCTTGGGCTGCTGGGCGACGGCGTCGAACGGCATCAGTGGCTCGGCCAGGACCGTTCGATGGCCTCGGCGACCTGCTGGGAGCTCGCGCCGCCGATCCAGTCGACGGCTCCCTTCCAGAACGTCCCGGCGCCGACCGACGCGGGCATCAGGTCCGAACCGTCGAACCTGAACTGTGTTTTGGGGTCCTGGAGCAGCTGGATCGAGAGCCTGTCGACCGGGGTCGCGGCGTTCTGCGGATCCACGCCTCTGTTCGCCGAGACGAACGGGCCCCTCTTCATACGCGCGTTCGCGAAGTCCGCGGAGGCCAGATACTCCTGGAACGCCCGCACTTCGGGACGGTCGGCGAACGCCGCGGTGAACACCCCGCCGCCCAGTACGGGGCGGCCGGCCGGGTCGTCCCCCGGCAGGAGGAAGGCGTAGACGTCCTTGTCCGGTCCGATCTCGGTGCCCTTCGGCCACATGTCGGCATAGAACGAGGCCTGGCGGTGCATCGCACAGTCCCCGGAGAGGATCGGTGCGCCGGCCTCCTGGAAGGAGATCGACGCCATCGAACGGGCCTGGCCGAAACCGCCGTTGGCGTACCGGTCGTTCTTGAGGATGGACCCTACGGTGTCCATCGCCTTGATCACCCGCGGGTCGTTGAACGGGATCTCGTGGGCGACCCACTGGTCGTAGACGTCCGTGCCCTGCTGACGCAGCAGGACGTCCTCGATCCAGTCCGTCACGGGCCATCCGGTCGCCTCGGCGGACTCGATGCCCGCGCACCACGGCTTGACGCCCGACGCCGCGGCCTTCTCCGTCACGGCCATCAGCTCGGACCACGTGCGGGGAACGCTCAGTCCCCTGTCGCGGAAGAACTTCGGCGAGTACCAGACGAACGACTTCACGTTCGCGACCAACGGAGTGCCGTAGAGGGTGCCGTTCACGGTCGCGTAACTGTTCCAGTCAGCCGACCAGCCCTGCTTCGCGAGGGCCACGACCCCGGCGCTCGCGGGCTTGAGCTTCCCCGCCCGCGCAAAGCGTTCCAGCAGCCCGGGCTGAGGGAAGAACGCCACATCCGGGGCATTCCCGCCGTCGACCCGGAGCTGGATCTGGGCCTCGAACCCCCCGTCCCCCTCGTACTGGACGTCGATTCCCGTGCAGTGCGCGAAGTCCGCCCAGGTCTCTTCGAACAGGTCGGCCTCCCGGTCCCGGTTCTCCGCGTAGACGGTGACCTTGGCGCCGGGGTGCTTGCCGTACCTGGCGTACGGCCCACAGTCCGCCGCGGCGTGCGGCTGCGAAGCACCGTCCTGCGGAACACCACAGGCGGTGGCAAGGGCGGCGAGGGCGATGACGGCGAGCGCGAGCCTCGCGCCGAACCTCATGGGCGTATCTTCTCCGATCACCGCCGAAGGGGTCCTCGGGGGCGATCAGAAGCTACCAGCGCTCGAACATCATCGACTAATCGTTCGATCCTGAACGATCGGGTCAGTGGGCGGTGGCGCGGGCCGCGTCCCGGATCAGCTCCGCCACGGCCTTGGGCTGGGCGAGCATGACCAGATGGGAGGAGTCGACCTCGACGGTGGTCATGCCGGCGCGCTCGTACCCGTAGCGCTCCACATCGGGGTTGATCGTGCGGTCGGAGGAGGCGACCAGGCCCCACGAGGGCTTGGTCTTCCACGCCGCGACGGGTGCCGCCTCCGAGAAGGCCCGTGCCGCCAGGGGGCGCTGGGAGACGGCGAGCACCGCTGCGATGTCGGGGTCGACGTCCGCCGCGAAGAGGGCGGGAAACTTCTCGATCTCCACCGAGACGTCGGTGCCGGTCTCGGTGGAGCCGGCCACCGGGAACGGGGTGTGGACGAGCGCGTCGGCGAGACCGGAGTCGGGGAAGCGGCCCTGCAGCTCGCCCAGGCTCTCGCCCTCCTCCAATGCGTATCCCGCGAGGTACACCAGTGCGCGGACGTTGTCCTCCGTGCCTGCGAGGGTGATGACGGCGCCGCCGTAGGAGTGCCCGACCAGGATCACGGGGCCTTCGACGGCGCGGATCACCGAAGCGATGTACGCGGCGTCGTCGACGAGGCCGCGGTTGGGCACGGCCGGGGCCACCACTTCCATGCCGGCGGCGGCAAGTTCGGGGATGACGCGGGCGAAGCTGGAGGCGTCGGCGAAGGCGCCGTGGACCAGGACGACGGTGGGGCGGGCGTGTCGGGGCATGGGGTAACTCCTCAGTGCATGAGGGGGGATGGGGCAGGGGATGCGGGAGACGGGAGGCGGATGTGTGGTGTTCGTGTGGTGCCTCACAGGCCGAAGCGGGCGCGCCTCGCCTCGGGCACCAGGTCGGTGTACTCGGGGTGCTTGCCGATCCAGCCCCGGATGAAGGGGCAGTACGGCAGGACGCACAGCCCTCGGGCCCGGGCGTCGTCGAGGACCCCGCGGGCGAGCAGCCCGCCCAGGCCCCGGCCGGCGAACCGGCCGTCGATCTCGGTGTGGATGAAGGCGATCTCGCCCTCCGAGAGGTGGTATTCGGCGAAGCCGGCGGTCTCGGTGCGGTCGTCGCCGGCGAGGATCTCATACCGGGACTTCTCGGGCCGGTCCGTCACCTGCGGTTCCATGGGCGCTCCTGTGCGGTCGTCGTGTGACGGGGGTGGGTGGGCGCGCTCAGAGCGTGCGGCGTACGCCTGCCTGGCGTTCCAGGTTGCGGAGTTGGACGGACAGGTCGCCTTCCACGGCGAGGTGGGCGGGACCGCTGCGGCCGATGGGCAGGACCTGCTCGCTGCGCATGTCCTCAAGCATCAGGGCGAACGCCGTGTACATCGCGACGAGCGCCACCACGAGGCCGAGCGCGCCGGACGTGCGCGTCAGCCATTCGGCGCCGGTGATGCCGGCGAGGCCGGTGGCCGCCCAGCGGGGCAGGGAGACCGCGAGGACGAACCACAGCGCGCGCTTGGGCCGGGTCACGGCGGTCATCAGGGCCCCGAAGCAGAGGAGCGCCAGGTTGAACACGCCGAGGACCTGAAGGCCGTCGGCCGCGCCGCTGAGCATGATGAGCGAATAGGGCAGCCAGCTGCCGGCGAACACCGCCATCAGCGTCGCCGCAATCACGTCACGGGCTCCGAAGGCCAGGACACTCACCAGGAGTTGCAGGGCGAAGGCCGGCAGTACGGTGAAGGCGACGGCGCTGCGGGCCGCCTCGTCGAAGATCCCGAGCTGCAGGCAGCCCGTCATCACGGAGGCGATGGCTATCGTGAAGAAGCCGAGCGGCATGGGTGAGGCGATGGGGCGCAGGTTGATCCGTGTCATCGACCGGAGGTCCGGCTCGAAACGGCGTCCCGGGGGAACGTCCGGCAGGGGTGCCGACGTGTCGCCGCCGTCGGCGGCGGGGGAGGCTGCGGACATCGGGTGGATCTCTCTTTCAGTGATCGAAGCAGGGATCGACGAAGGACGGCGTCGCATCGGGAACGGAGCCGCGTGCGACGCGCCAGCGGCGGTGCTGCTCGGACTCGGTGACGGCCTCGGCCACGGCCGATGCCTGGCGGGCACCGCTCTGGTACCCGCCGAAGCGGGCCACCGGGCTCCACTCGGGGGTCACCGGCCCGATGGCCTCGTCGAGCCCCTCGTACTCGGCGCTCGCGTAGACGATCCGGCCGCCGACGACAGTGAGGACGGACTCGATGTCCGGAATGACGTCCTCGGGCACGGTGAGGAAGTCGTCGGAGAGGATCGCGAGGTCGCCGTAAGTCCCCTCTCTCAGGGTTCCCTTGACGTCCTGCTCGCCGGTGAGCTGCGCTCCGCCCCGGGTGTAGAGGCCCAGGGCGGTCTCCCGGTCGATCAGGTTCCCGGCCGGGTAAAGGGCCGTGCCGCCGACGGTGCGCCCGGTGACCAGCCAATGGAGGGCGACCCACGGGTTGTACGAGGAGACGCGTGTGGCGTCGGTTCCTGCGGCGACGGTCAGGCCCCGGTCGAGCATGGCTCGGACCGGCGGGGTGTGGGCAGCGGCCCCGGCGCCGTAGCGATCCAGGAACGCGGCGCCCTGGAAGGACATCCGGTTCTGGACCGAGACGGCTCCGCCGAGGGCGGCGATCCGGTCGAGGCTGTCGGCCGAGACCGTCTCCGCGTGGTCGAAGAGCCAGCGGTTGCCGCCGGGGAAGAGCCCTTCGGCCGCAAGCTTCTCGAAGACGGCCAGGTCGCGGCGGATCGTCTCGTCGTAGGTCGCGTGGAGCCGGAAGCCCCAGCCGTTCTCGAGGAGAAGCCGGACGGCGCTCTCGAATTCGGTCTCGTACCCCGCGGCAAGCTCGGGCCGGGGCTCGGAGAAGTTCTCGAAGTCGGCGGCGGCCCAGGTCAGATTCTCTCCCGCGCCGTTGAGGCGGAGCCACTCGTCCCCGTCCCCGGGCCTGACCATCCCGGTCCAGCGCTTCAGGTCGGCGAGCTCCTGCCCGGCCGTCTGCGGGAACAGGTGGTAGGCGATCCGGAGGGTCAGCTCCCCCGACCCGGCGAGGTCGGCGACCGTCGCGTAGTTGTCGGGGAAGTTCTGGAACCCGCCGGCGGCGTCGACCGCGGAGGTCAGTCCGAAGCGGTTCAGCTCGCGCAGGAAGTGGCGCGTCGACGTCCGCTTGTCGGCCTCGTCGAGGGCCGGCGCCTTGGCCAGGGTCGAGTACAGGATGAGGGCGCTCGGCGCCGCGAGGAGCACGCCATTGGGTTCGCCGTCCCGGCCGCGGACGATCTGCCCGCCGCGGGGATCCGGGGTGTCGCGGGTGAATCCGGCTGCCTGCACCGCGGCCCGGTTCATCAGCGCCGACTGGTACAGGTGCAGGACGAAGACCGGGGTGTCGGGGGCGGCGGCGTTCAGCTCCGCAATGGTCGGCATCCTGCGCTCGGCGAACTGCTCGGCGGTCCAGCCGCCCACCACCCGGATCCACTGCCCCTTCGGGGTGCGGCCTGCCTGCTCGCGCAGCATCGCGAGGGCGTGCCGGAGGCTTCGTACACCGTCCCAGCGCAACTCCAGGACGTAGTTCAGGCCGCCCCGGATGACATGCAGGTGCGAGTCGTTGAGGCCGGGGATCACCCGGCGGCCGAGGGCGTCGACGACCTTCGTTCCCGGCCCGACGAGGTGGGCGAGGTCGTGGTCGTCGCCGAGGGCTGCGACCCGGCCGCCGCGGAGGGCGACGGCACGGGCCTCGGGGCGGTCGGGGTCACCGGTGAACACCCTGGCGTTGCGGACGAGGAGGTCGGCGTGCTCGTGTTCCCGACGCGGGGCGGGGACGAGACCCGCCACCGGCATGCTCGTCGACGGCCCGGTCATGCGAGGGCCTTGCGCAGGGTGTCGGTGGCGAGACCGATGGCGAGCTCCGCGGCCTGCGTCCCGCGCAGTGCGTTCAGCATCACGAAGTCGTGGATGACGCCCTGGACGCGCAGGGCGGTGACGGGAACGCCGGCGGCGCGGAGCTTCGCCGCGTACGCCTCGCCCTCGTCGCGCAGGACGTCGGCCTCGGCGGTGATCACCAGGGCCGGCGGCAGGCCGCTGAGCTGCTCGGTGGAGGCGCGCAGCGGGGAGGCGGTGATCTGGGCCCGCTCGGCCCCGGCGGTCGTGTACTGGTCCCAGAACCACTTCATGGCGTCGCGGCGCAGGAAGTAGCCCTCACCGAACCGGTGGTACGAGTCGGTGTCGAAGCTCGCGTCCGTGACCGGGTAGAAGAGGACCTGCTGGACGAGCGTGACGTCGCCGCGCTCCTTGGCCATGAGGGTGAGGGCGGCGCTCATGTTGCCGCCCACGGAGTCGCCCGCGACGGCGATCCGCGTGCCGTCGAGGTCCTTGTGGCACCCCTCGCGGGCGACCCACTGGGCGACGCTGTAGTTCTGTTCGATCGCGACGGGGTAGCGCGCCTCGGGCGAGAGGTCGTACTCGGGGAAGACCACGGCCGCCCGGGTACCGACGGCGAGTTCACGGACGAGCCGGTCGTGGGTGTGGGCGTTGCCGAAGACCCAGCCCGCGCCGTGGATGTAGAGGATGACGGGAAGCGGGCCGGAGGCACCGCGGGGGCGGACGATCCGGACGCGGACGTCGCCGGTCGGGCCGCCGTGGACGGTGATCCACTCCTCGTCGACCTGGGGCAGGGGGACGCCCTCGCCGCTCTGAACACCGTCCACGGCCTTACGGCCTTCGGCGACGGGGATTTCGTAGAGGTACGGCGGCTGGGCAGTGGCGTCGGCGAAGGCCTGGGCGGCGGGTTCGAGGATCGGACGGTTCTTCATATGGCGTTCTCCTTCTGAGGATGTACGAGAGGGCTCGGGCCGGGGGCTCAGCGGGTCGCCACCACGGCGTCGAGGATCACGTCGGCGACCACGGCCGGGCGGGAGACGGCCACGGCGTGCGACGCGTCCACTTCGGTGATGTGCGAGCCGGCGCGCCGGGCCATCCACCGTTCGGCGGCCGGCGGGATGTTCTTGTCGGCGGTGACGATCAGCGCCCAGGAAGGGATCGTCTTCCAGGCCGCTTCCCCGGCCTTCTCCTCCAGCGCGGCGGTGGCGACCGGGCGCTGGGTCGCGGCCATGACGGCCGCGTCCGCGGCCGGGACGTCTGCGGCGAACTGCCGGTGGAATTGCGCCCGTTCGATGACGAGTTCGGTGCCGGTGCCACCGCCGGGCAGCGGGTACGACCGCGGGTTCACGGTATCGCCGAGGGTGGAGCCGGGGAACTTGGCGGCGAGCTCGGCCGCGCTCTCGCCCTTGTCCGGGGTGAACGCAGCGATGTAGACGAGGGCCTTCACCCGGATGTCGCCCAGCGCGGCGCCACTGATGACGGCGCCGCCGTAGGAGTGGCCGACCAGGACGACGGGTCCCTCGACGGCGGCCAACACGCTGCGCAGGTAGGCGGTGTCCGCGGCGAGACCGCGCAGCGGGTTGGCGGGGGCCAGGACGGGGTAGCCGGCGCGCTGAAGCCGCCTGATCGTGCCGCTCCAGCTGGAGGCGTCGGCGAACGCCCCGTGGACCAGGACGATCGTGGGCTTGGGACCGTGCCGGTCGGCGGCGGCCGGGACGGTCGCGGGTGCGGCGGATGTGGCGGGCGCGGCGCCCAGCAGGGCGGCCACCGTGGCCGGCAGGGCGAAAGCGAGGGTGCGCCTCTTGGGATGCACGGGGATTTCCTTCTCGGATGGTGAAACATTCGGATGCGCTCGGGCGGGCGGGGGTGCCTCGGTCTGGCGGGACCTCACCTCAGAGGCCGTACGCCTCCAGGAGCCGTAGCCAGATCTCGCTGACCGTCGGGAACGCGGGGACGGCGTGCCACAGGCGTTCGAGCGGGACTTCTCCCACGATGGCGACCGTTGCCGTGTGGATGAGTTCGGTCGCCATCGGGCCGGTGAGCGTGCAGCCGACGACGACTCCTCGGGTCTCGTCGACGACGAGTCTGGCGACGCCGCGGTAGTCGTCCGCGTGGAGCGCGGCACCGGCGACGTCGTCGATGCGGTACTCGACCACGCGTACCGCGAGACCCGCTTCGCGTGCAGCGCGTTCCGTGAGACCGACGCTCGCTACCTCGGGGCGCGTGAACACGGCCTGCGGGACGGCGGCGTGGTCGGCTTCCGCGCTCCACGGCTGCCGGCCTCCGGTGGCGGCCGGGCGCCCCGCTGCTCGCTCGGCGATCGCCGCCGCGCAGGCGCGGGCCTGGTACTTGGCCATGTGGGTCAGCGGCGCACGGTGGTTCACGTCGCCGACGGCATGGAGCCAGTCGCCCTCGGCTGCCGTGACGCGGCAGGTGTCGTCGACCGGGAGCCAGTCGCCTGCCGCCAGTCCGACGGAGTCCAGGCCGAGGTCCGCGGTCCGCGGGCGCCTGCCGACGGCGGCCAGGACCTCGTCGCACACGAGGGCGGTACCGTCGTCGGTGTCCACCGTCACCGCGCGGGTGTCCTCGTCACGGGCGACCCGGAC
The DNA here is from genome assembly GCF_040609475.1 of Streptomyces sp. NPDC004667. Lineage (NCBI taxonomy): Bacteria > Bacillati > Actinomycetota > Actinomycetes > Kitasatosporales > Streptomycetaceae > Streptomyces > Streptomyces sp. NPDC004667. The sequence goes on from NZ_JBEXKC010000018.1 coordinate 88,802, forward strand.
GGCCGACACCCCGAAGCGGATCGTGACGCCCAGATCGCTCAGACCCCGGGCGACCTCTTCGCCGGCGCACGGCTCCCAGCCGGTCAGCAGGGCCTGGTCGCGGACCAGCAGGGTGACGGAGGAGCCGAGCGAGCGCCACGCGGTGGCCATCTCGCACGCCACCACTCCCCCGCCGATGACGACGAGCCGCTCGGGCACCACGTCGGCCGTGGTGGCCTGCCGGCTGGTCCACACACCGATCCGGTCGAGCCCCTCGACTGACGGAAGGGCGGGTTCCGTGCCGGTGCACACCACGACCGCGCGCCGGGCCCGCAGGGTACGGACCGTGCCGTCGGCCCCCGTCACCTCCACCCGGCGCTCACCGGCGAGCCGTCCGTGCCCCCGCACGAGCGCGATGCCCGCACCGTCGAGCCAGTCGGCCTGTCCGGTGTCGTCGCCCCGCCCGGTGAAACGGTCACGGCGGTCCAGGACGCGCGCCGGGTCGAGTGCCGCCGTGACCGCCTGCCGGGCCCCGTCGACCGAGCGTGCCTCCGCCCGCGCGGCGCCGGGTCGCAGCAGGGCCTTGCTCGGCACGCAGGCACGGTAGGAGCACTCGCCGCCGACCGCCTCGGCCTCGACGACGACGGCGGTCAGCCCCGACCGGGCGATCCGGTCGGCGACGACCTCGCCGGCCGGACCGCCGCCGACCACGACGACGTCGTACGTGTCCATCAGCCGCGCACCAGAGGGGTGTCCACGAGGTGCTCGGCCAGGAACCACACCTGCGCCTCGCCCGTGCGGATGACATCGGAGACGAGCAGGTCGGCGCTGCCCTCGTCGCCCTCACCGGAGAGCCGGGCGGCGGCGTCCCGGGCGTCGATCAGGATCCGCTCGTGCGCGTCGAGGAGCCGCGACAGCATGACGGGCACCGGCTCGACGCCGTCGGGCGGCCGGGGGATCGACGTCAGCTCCGCGACGTGACGCGGGTCTCCGACGGCGACGCCGCCGAGGCTCTGGACCCGCTCGGCCAGCGCGTCCACGATGGCCAGTTGGGCCTCCGCGTGCTTGTCCAGCATCAGGTGGAGCGAGTAGAAGGTCGCTCCGCGCATGAGCCAGTGGTGCTTCTTGTAGAGGGAGTGGAGGATCTGCGTGTCGGCGAGGACGCGGTTCAGCCGCTGGCAGGCGTACATGCGGGTGTCGTGGCCGAGGCCGATCGGCAACTGCTTGAGCGTGCCGAACGCCTGGGTCTCGGCGCCCTTCTGGTGCAGCAGCGGCTGGCCGCCGCCGTGCGGGGTCGTGAGGGTGTCCATCGAGTGCTCCTGTTCGGGAGAGAGGGTGAGAAGGGCCCGGCCGCCCGGTCGGGGGGGGTACGCGGGCGGCCGGACCCGGTCTGCGCGGCTCGCGCTCAGCGCTCGGCGATCGCCGGGGCGGCGGTCCGGTGCAGGACGAGCCGGGTGAGGAGTCCGCTGCCGAGACCGGCCACGAGCGCGAGGGCGGCCCACCACAGCGGGTACGGCGTGAGGCCGAGGGCCGCGTCGAGGGACCAGGCGCCGGGGCCGGTGGCGGCGAGGGCGGTGGCGGTGCCGATGAGGACGAGCGGGTACTCGTACCCGTCGTTCTGCACCCAGAGACCGTGGCGCCATTTCACGGTGAGCGCGACCGTCATGACCCCGATGGCGCCGGTCGCGGCGAGCGGGGTCAGGAGGCCGACCGCGAGCAGCAGGCCCGATCCGATCTGACCACCGCCCGCCGCCAGGGCGGTGAGGGCACCGCCGCGGAAGCCGTCGGCGCGGAACTCCTCCGTACCGCCCTGAAGTCCCTTGCCGCCCAGGTGCGAGCTGATCTTCTGCACACCGTGGCCGGCGACGAGCAGTCCCACCAGCAGACGCAGGATCAGAATGCCGGTGTCCACAGGGGTCAGCCGGCGGCGTGCGCGCCGATGACGCTCTGCGCGTACACGACGCCCAGGCCGTACGCACCCGCGTGAGCCTTGACGATCTCCATGACCGCGCCGTACGACTCCTGACGCGCCCAGTCGCGCTGCAGCTCCAGGAGGACCTGGACCCAGGTCACCGGGACGGCGCCGGCGGCGATCATCCGCTGCAGCGCGTGCTCGTGGGCGGCCGGGCTGACGCCACCGGAGGCGTCGGAGACCACGTACACCTCGTAACCCTGCTCAAGCGCCGAGAGCGCGGGCAGCACCAGGCAGACCTCGGTCCACAGACCCGACAGGATGATCTTCTTGCGCCCGGTCGCCTTGACCGCCGCCACGAGCGCCTCGTCTTCCCAGGCGTTCATGGTGGTGCGGTCGATGATCTCGTTCTCGGGGAACACCTCGGCGAGCTGCGGCAGCAGGGGCCCGGAGAACGACTCGGCGGCCACCGTGGTCAGAACGGTCGGAACGTCGAAGGCCTGAGCCGCCTTGGCGAGACCCACGGTGCTGTTGATGATCGCGGCACGGTCGCCGCTGCCGGTGCCGAAGAACATCTGCGGCTGGTGGTCGACGAAGAGCATGACCGAGTTGTCGGGCGTGAGCAGGTCCTTGCTCGGGGCGGCCTGCACCTTGCTGATGTCGAACATGAGGGGTCCTCTCGAAGCAATCGGTAACGTGCCCGCCACGTCGGCGGCTCGGCACTTCTTCAAGCTACGAGCGACCCGACCGACCGCGTTGACCTTCTGCGCCCAGGGGTTGGCACGACAGCGCACAACCGGTCAACGCCCCGAGACCCCACCAAAACGGCGCGGAACCACACCCCAACCCAACCAAGGGCCGCCTCACCAGCGGAAACGCCGCCAGGAACGGGCTGCGGCCGGGGAGAATCTGCGGAGATGCGCGGCGGAGGGTCCACGTCGGTGAGTTCACCCGCGGACAGATCGATCACGGACCGGTACCCGGAGCAGAACGCGGCGACACGGTCGAGGTCGAAAGCACCACCCACCCCGAACTGCACCTGCGCGGTCCGCGCGACCTCCTCCCCGTACGGACGGACCCCGAGCCGGTCCCAGTCCAGTACCGCCACCACCCGGCCGTCACGGCGCAGCAGGTTGCGGTACTGGAAGTCGCCGTGCGTCCACCCGTACGGCCCGGCCGGCACCCCGCCGTCCGGCCGGGTATCGGCGTACCGGGCGAGGAGACCGCGGCGGCCGCGCAGGGCCTCGGCGGCGGCCTTGCCGAGGTCGCTCACCGGATCGGACGGGAGGCGGCCCGCGAGAGCGGCGGCGGCCCGGTCGGCCTCGGCCACGTCGCGGACCTCCGCCACCGGTGCCCGCTCCGGAACCGGGCCGGGCCCATGCCGCCGCAAGCCCTCGTGCAGGCGGCCCAGGAGAGCACCGAGATCGCGCACCTGGTCGAGCGGGAGGTCCGTCCCTTGAACGTGCTCGCCGTCCACCCACGGCAGGACGCAGTAGCCGCGACCACCGACTTCCACCACACGGTCCCCACCGGCGTCGAACAGTGGTGCCGGCACCGGGACGCCCTCACGAGCCAGGTCAACGAGGACCGTGAGGTTCCTGCGAACCTTCGGCAGAGGAACGTCGGTGATCTCCTTGAGCGCGTACACCCCCGTAGCCGTCACGAGCCGCCAGTTCCGGTTCATCAGGCCATGGGCAAGGAACCGCTGATCGCGTACCTCGCCCAGCCCGAAGGCGCCGGACAGGGTGGGCAGTACTGCCGCCAGACCGTCTTCCCGAGTCGTGTCCGTCACCCCGAGCACGGTACGCCGACGCCGAATCCCGCACCCGAATTCGTCACCCGGGTCTCCGCAGAGAGTCAGACGGAGACACGAGCCAAAAGTTGGAGGGACGGCACGAGGAGGCGCCGCGCCGGCACCGGTTGCCGTCCCCCCTCACCGAACCCGGCTACGACTGGCTGGAGATGGACATCCGCTCTCGGCCGGGCCGCGCCTACGTGGCGACCGGCCGCATCGACGAGGCGCTCGGGCAGTTCCAGGCCGTGCTGGACGTGCCCGGGCGCCCGGGCACGTCGCGCTGACCGTGCGTCGGGAACCGCGCGTCGGGAACCGTGCGTCGGGGACCGGGAATTCCGGTGACTGAAATCCGCAGGATACGAAATGCGCCAGTGGCGGAAAATCGACCTGAAGAAAGGCGGGATTCGACGCACGGGCGACGTCGGCCGCCTGTGAGGTCCTTCACGAGTTCGGCCGGCGGGGCCTCGGGGCGATGTGAGGGATTGTCGCTGCTCTCGTGAAGAACTCCTTGACGGAGCGGCAACGAAGGGGGTTGCCGGCAGCGGATGCGGAGTCGAAAGGGCCATGTCAACCCGCAGCCACGAGGGCCCGGTTGAGCGCATGCGGAGCCGCGGAGGGGGTCAGGGGGGCCGAGATCCGGGTGATAGCATCCCGGCATCTGTGATCTTGATCAATTTTTGACTCAGATGCTGATCTGCGATCGGCGGCTTCATCTCCGCGCAACCGCAGGCGAACCGTGCCGATCAGCCGTGTTGCGGGGCCTCGCGAGGTGTATCTGCAGCCGTCCGCATGCCATGCGCCGGGAAAGGTTTCCATGAATCGAGACGCACTTGTGTGGTGCTTGGTTGCGGTGGCGGCGATAGCCGTTGCCGCGGTCGCGGCACTCGTCGCCCGCAACCGGGCGCTGGGGGCGAACAAGCGCCACACCGAGGCCGAACTGAGGCAGGCGCTGCTCACGGCAGACGGCCACCTGCACGCCCTCCACGCCGACCTGCAGAGGTTCCGCGGCGAGCAGGACGCCACGCTCCGCGAAGCGAAGGAAGCGGCGGAGGAGAACACCAAGGCCGTCCTCAAGGGTGCCGCCAGGTTCCTGCAGAGCCTCGCGGCCGAGCAGACGACGCTCCTGGACGACATCCAGCGCAAGTACGGCGGGCACGCCGTCCTCAGCGACCTGATGGACGTCAACCACGCCAACGCGCAGATGGCGCGCAAGGCCCAGGGCATCGCCGTCATGTGCGGTGCGCCGCTCGGCCGCCGCAACAGGCCTGCCAGCGTCTACGACGTGGTGCGCAGTGCCCAGGGCCAGATCCGCAACTTCCACCGGGTCGCCATCATGCAGCAGACCGGTCTCGCGCTGAAGGCGTCCGCGGTCGCGCCCGTCGCACTCGCCGTGGCGGAGCTGCTCGACAACGCCGCGAGCTTCTCGCAGCACGACGCACCGATCGAGGTGACGTTCCAGCGCGTCCAGAACAACCTGTGCATCGTCATCGACGACGCCGGTGTCAGCATGAACGACGAGGACCGGCAGCGGGCGACCATGCTGCTCTCCGGAGAGGTCGCCCCCCGCCTGTCGGAGCTCGGGACCCAGCCGAAGTTCGGTTTCCCGGTGATCGGCCTGATCGCGCGTCAGTACGGTTTCAAGGTGGACGTCACCGGAGTCTCCCGATACGGCGGCGTCAGGGCCGTCGTCCTCTTGCCCGAGGAGCTGTGGACCATGGAGGAGATACCGCCCGCCCCCCAGGAGGCTCCGGTCAGCAACATCCGGCGCGCCGCCGAGAGCCGGCCCCAGAGCCCGCCGTCGCGCACGATGCACGGTCTGCCCAAGCGCGGCGCGCGCCAGGCGCCCATCGCGAGCGTTCCCGATCCCGACGCCGCCCCGCCGGCGCCGCGGACCCCGGGAGAGCCGGGCCGTGCTTCCGGGCGCGGTCTGGGGGCCTTCCAGCGCGGCACGCTCTCCGGCCGCAACCTTGACGCCACCTCGTTCGAAGGACCCGAGAACGCATGACCGCAGACCTGTCGTGGATGCTCGAGGACATCGTGCACAACGTGCCCCGCGCACGGCACGCCGTCCTGCTGTCCGCGGACGGCCTCCCTCGCGGCGCTACGGAAGGCCTGGCCGAGAAGGATGTACGCACCATCTCCGCCGCCATGGCCGGGATGCAGTCGCTCAGCCGGGCGACGGCCCACTTCGCCGGACCGGACGAGGACCGGCAGTGGAACCAGACCATCATCGAGTTCTCGCACGGCTGGAGCTTCCTGATCGGGGCCGGGCAGGGCTCCTATCTCGCCGCCGCGGCCGCGCCCGACGTGGACATGCAGCAGATCTCCTTCCGCATGCACCGCCTCGTCGCCCGGCTGGGCACCAACCTCACCTCGCCCCCGCGCGTGAGCGCCGAGGACGCCGCGGGTACCCGGCGGAGCGACCCCCGGCCGCAGGGCGCCGGTGACTCGGGATTCGTCCTCCGCGAGCTCGACCAGGTGGTGTCCCGGGTCGAGGGCGCCCTCCACGCGGTACTGCTGGGATCGGACGGACTGCCCCGCGGGGCGACCGACGGGATGAGCCGCGACCTCGCGGACACGATCTCCGCGGCCATGACGGGCATCCACGCCTACAGCCGGGTGACCTCCCAGTTCGCGGGGGTCGTCGAGGACGCGGAATGGCGTCAGACGGTCATCGAGTTCCAGCACGGCTGGATCTTCCTGATGGCGGCCGGCCCCGATGCCCTCCTGGCCGCCGCCGCCGAACACGACTGTGACATAGAGGAGTTCACCATGCGTCTGCACGAGGTGGTTCCCAGACTGACCGCGGGCGCGACACCGGGGAAGGGAACAGGCCGTGTCTGACGGATCCGAACACGATGAAGATCTGGAACTGACGTCTCCGTTAGTCCCCCTCTTCGTGATCACGAACGGACGGGCGCTGCCCCCGGAGCACGAGTACGAGCACACGACGCTCGTGACGGCGGCGCCGGCGGAGAACGGACAGGTCACGGCGCGCACACTGTCCCCGGAAGCGGGGCAGGTCATGGACCTGGTCGCGAACGGCTTCCTGTCCGTGGCCGAGGTGGCGGGGCACACGCACCTGCCCCTGGGCATCGTCCGCATCCTGCTGGCGCAGTTGGAGGAGGACGGTCTCATCCTCGCGAGGAGACCGATACCGCGTGCCGAACGTGTCGACAGAGAACTGGTCAGCGCCGTGCTCGAGGGCCTGAAGAATCGATTCGGAGCTTAGCCCGTGTACCTGGATCCAGACGTCTCCCACGCGGTGAAGATCCTCATAGTGGGGCACTTCGGGGTCGGCAAGACCACCTGCATCGGCAGTCTCTCCGAAATCGAGCCGCTGCGGACCGAGGAAGAGATCACCGAGGCCAGCATGGGCTTCGATGACCTGTCGGGCACGCCCGGCAAGAAGACCACCACCGTCGCCATGGACTTCGGCCGGCTCACCCTGAGCGACACCCTGGTGCTCTACCTCTTCGGAACGCCCGGCCAGGAACGCTTCAAGGAGATGTGGGAGGAGCTCTCCCGCGGTGCCCTGGGCGCGCTGGTCCTGGTGGACCCGGAGCGACTGCACGAGTCCTTCCCCGTCCTGGACCTCGTCGAGCGTTTCGGCCTGACGTACGCCATCGCCGTGAACCACTTCGAGGGCACCACGGACTACCCGCTCGACGAGGTGCGCGAGGCCCTGAACCTCACCGCCGAGACCCCCGTCGTCAAGTGCGACGTACGGGACCAGAACTCCTCGGCGCAGGCCCTCATCACCCTCGCCAAACACCTCATGTCCCAACTCGGCTAGGAGCGCAGGAATGCAACAGCCACGTGAACCGCAAGAGATACCCCCCGGCTGCCCCGCGCACGGGAACGTCCAGATGTACGGCCCCTCGTTCGGAGCCGACCCCGACAGCCACTACGCACAGCTGCGTCCGTACGGTCCCAGCGCGCCCGTGGACATCGCCCCCGACGTCCCGGCCGAGCTCGTCACCAGCTACGACGCCGCGCTGTACGTCCTGCAGAACCCCGCCTCCTTCGTACGCGACTCCCGCCGTTGGAACGCGCTGGCCGAAGGGCGGGTCCCGGCCGACAGCCCGGCACTGCCGATGATGGGATACCGCCCCAACGCGCTCTTCAGTGACGGTGCGGCACACGCCCGGCTGCGCAGGGCCGTCACCGACAGCCTCGCCACGGTCAACGAGCACCAGCTCATCCGGCAGACGCAGCAGTCCGCCAACTACCTGATCAGCCAGTTCAGCACCGACATCCGCGGGCAGGCGGAGCTGATGGCCGAGTACGCCCAGCCGCTGCCCCTGCTGGTGTTCAGCGAGCTGTTCGGCTGCCCGCCCGAGATCGGCGACCGGGTGATCGCCGGGATCAGCGGCATCTTCGAGGGGACGCCCGGGGCCGACGAGGTGCTCGGCGGTGCGCTCAACGAGCTGATCGCCCTCAAGCGGCGGCGCCCGCGTGCGGACCTGACGACGCGTCTGATGGAACACTCGGCCCAGCTGAGCGACGAGGAGGTGCTCCACCAGCTGGTCACCCTCCTCTCCGGTGGCACCGCGCCGCTGGCCGCGGCCATCGGCACCAGCAGCGCCCTGTACCTCGGAGAGGACTGGCAGATCGGCCTCCCGGTCGAGGACGCGGTCTCCCAGACCCTCTGGAACTACGCGCCGATCGCCAACTACGCGGCGCACTACCCGACTCACGACGTCGAGCTCGGCGACAGGCTGGTCCGGGCCAACGACCCGGTCCTGATCTCGTTCGCCGCGGCCAACACCGACCCGAAGCTGACCAGGCACCGCGAACAGCTGAGCGCCAAGGCGCACTTGGCGTTCGGGGCGGGCCCGCACGCCTGCCCCGCCAAGGACCCGGCTTTCATGATCGCCGTGACCGCCGTCGAGACGCTGCTCAACCAGCTTCCCGACGTGGAGATGCGCGTCCCGTTCAAGGCGCTCACCTGGGCACCGAGCCCGTGGATCCGCTCGCTGGTCACCCTCCCGATCCGCTTCACCCCGAGGGCCGCTCCCCCGGCGGCCGAGTCGGCCGGATCGAACGCGGGCCAAACCTCCCAGCAGCAGGCAGCCGCCTCCTCCACCTCCAGCACCGGCCCCTCGCGTACGGGCTCCGGCGCCGCGCCGCAGCCCAAGGGCGGTCTGTTCAGCCGCTTCCTGGCGTGGACCAAGGGCGGGTGAATCGAGTGTGATTCTAGTAACGTCCTGAGTACTCAGTGGTAGTGGAGTCTTTAACGATCATGTGGGTATGCATGGCGGCTGGTTCTCAGAAAGGAGCCGCCATCATGGGCGTTGCCACAAGTCCGTCGTACGACCGCCGGGCGTCCGCCTCCCTCTTCTCCCGTCTGCGGACGGCCAGAGGGCAGGCCGACCCCTTCCCGATATACGCCGAGCTCCTCGCGCGGGGCGAGGTGGTGCCCGCGCCCTGGGGCGGCTCGGCGGTCACCGGCTTCGCCGCCTGCGACCAGGTCCTGCGCAGCCGGCAATGGCTGGAGCCCGACAGGGAATGGCGGGAGCGCCAGGGTCCGGGGACCCGCTGGAACGCGCCCAGCTCGCGCGAGATGAGCAACACGCTCGCCGCACTCAACGCCCCGGACCACACCAGGGTGCGGCGGGCGGCGGGCACGTTCGACCGGGGCAGCGTGGAGCGCATCGGCCGCAACGTGCAGCGGACCGCGGATCAGCTCCTCGACGCCTTCACGGAGCGAATACGCACCGGCGAGGCGGACATCTCGGAGCTCGTCTGCGAGGAGTTGCCCGTGGCCACCATAGGCGACTGGCTGGGGCTGCCACGGGCCGACTGGCCCAGGCTCCGGCAGTTGACGCACGATCAGGTCTTCACCCAGGAGCTGCTGCCCTCGGCCAGCCAGCTGGCCCTGTCCGACGCGGCCACCGCCGAACTCCGCACCTATTTCATGGAACTGGTGCGTGACCGGCGCTCCCACCCCGGCGACGACCCCGTCACCCGGTGGATCCGGACGTGGGACACGATCGAGCCCGACCGGGACAAGGCCGACGAGGCCGTCTACTTCCTGGTGTTGTTCGTCCTGCTGGCCGCCCTGGAAACCACCGCGACCCTCCTCTCGACGATGACGCTCCGGCTCGTCGAGAGCCCGGACCGCTGGAACGCGGTCGCCGACAACCCCGACCTCGTGCCCGGGTTCGTGGAGGAGACGCTCCGCTACGACCCGCCCACCCACGTGATCAGCAGGATCGCCTCCGAGGACTGCGTGCTGGGGGGCATCGAGATCCGCCGCGACGAGATGGTCCACCTCATGGTCGGGGCGGCGCACCGGGACCCGGCCAGGCACAGCGACCCGGACCGGTTCGACCCCGAGCGCGCGCCCGGCCACCTCGCCTTCAGCGGCGGCATCCACTACTGCCTCGGCGCGCCGCTGGCCCGCCTCGAAGCCCAGACGCTCCTGCGCCAGCTGATCCGCCGCCTTCCCCGCCTCACCCTCGTACGCCCCCCGTCGATGGCGCCCCGCGTGGCGTTCCGGCGCCTGCTGAACCTGGACGTGACCGTCGCATGACCGATTCCACCCGCACCCGGACCGTTCCCAAGGCGGTCATCGCCGAGCAGGACGGCCCCGTACTGCGTGTCCGCCTCAACCCCTGGGGGCAGGAGGACACGTTGGACTCCGCGGTCCTGGACGACCTCATCATGCTGCTGGACGACCTCCACGAGAGACCCGACGTCCGGATCCTGACGCTGTCGTCCATGGGTACGGACTTCTGCCTGGGTGCCGACCGCGACGAGTACCGGGAGGCACTGGCCGCCGATCCGTCCGGAGCGGGCCTGCGGCGCATCGCCGACAAGGCGCACCGGCTGTGCCAGGCCCTGGAGAACACGCACGCGGTCACCGTCGCCCGGCTGCACGGGCGGGTCATCGGCGCGGGCCTCGCCCTCGCCTCCTTCTGCGACCTGCGCGCCGGGGCCGACACCAGCCGCTTCCGCATGCCGGAGGTCGGCATAGGGCTGCCGCCGGCCTGGGGCGGGGCGATGGGGCGGCTGGTCTCCGAGGTGGGCGCCTCCAGGATCCGCGAGCTCATGCTCACCTGCGACGTCTTCGACGCCGACACGGCCCACCGGATCGGCCTGCTCCACCGGACCGCCCCGCTCGACCAGCTGGACGCGGTCATCGATTCCTGGACCAGGCCCCTCGTCCGGCGCTCGCCCGAAGCGCTCGTCCTGACGAAGCGGATGCTGGCCGGCTACGCACGGGCGGACAGGACGGCGGACGTCTCCCTCCTCGACTCCCATCTGCTGGCGGCCACGCTCCAGGGGCACGCGACGGGCTGATCCTCCCGGGGCCGACGCGGGCGGCCGGCCCCCCACGGGCCGGCCGTGGCTCGCGGGGCCGGCCCCGCCGGTCGGGCGGGGGGAGCCGGTCAGGAGTCCGGTTGTGCGCGGTGCGCGGTCGGCGTGGACGCCCGGCGGTGTCGGATGTCGACCACCGCGGCCCTGGTCAGTGCCACGGGGTTCAGGAAGCGCGACGGACCGATCAGCCGGGAGGCGAACAGGTACATGTGCCGCGCCATCGCCTCGTCGCGCGCCGCCGCCGAGAAGACCAGCCGCTCCGCGGGGTTGAACGGGCGGGCCCTGGCGAAGTCGACCGCCAGGCTCTGGTGCCCGCGCAGCCGGCGGCGGTGGGTGCGGGCGTACGCCGCGAGGGACCTGTCGAGGTCGCCGCGGCCGGCCGCGGCCGGGGCCACCGCCCGCGCCAGCCAGTGCGCGGACTCCAGGGCCCACCCGCAGCCCACGCCCCACAGGGGATCCCCGGTCAGGGCGGCGTCGCCGATCAGGGCGATGCCCGGCGCGGTCGGATCCCGGGTGACGAGGGGGTAGTCGACCGTACCGATGATCTTGCTGATGCGTTCGGCCGAGTCGATGGGCGGCGCGTCGGGCAGGGCGCGGACGAAGTCGAAGAAGCTGCCCTCCAGGTCTTCCCGGAAGGCCGGCAGTCGCTTCTTGTCCGGGAGCACCGCGAGGACCGTCACCCCGTCGTCGTTCGGGAACGCGTAGGCCATGTCGGGTTCGAGGAACCAGGCCTGCCCGATCCCGCCGTGCAGCGGAAGGCCGCGGAAGTGGGCGAGGTAGCCGAAGCGCCCGTTCTCGTGCAGCCGGGTGGGCACCTCCGCGAGGCCCGCCACCGCCGAGTCCTTGCCGTCGGCGCCGACCACCAGGCGGGCCCGGATCTCCCGTTCGCCCCGCGGTGCCGCCGCGCGCACGCCCACCGTCCGCCCGGCTTCCCGGATCAGCCCGGTCACCCGGTGACCGGGGAGCAGGTCGACGCCGGGGGTCCGCGCCGCGTGGGATCTGATCAGCGGGTCGAGGACGCTGCGCCGGATGTTGTACGCGTACGGGAGCTCGGGGCCGCCCGGCGCGGCCCTCGGCTCGATCCATCCCCAACGGGTGTACCAGCGCGCGGCGTTGCGGACGGCCCCGGCCTCTTCGAGCGCGGGAACGAGGCCGAGTTCGTCCAGCACCGGGTAGGCGTTGGCCGTGAGGGAGTGGGTGCAGAGCACCTTGTACGCCCCGGGGTCCGAGCGGCGTTCCAGCAGTGCGACGCGGACGCCGCGGCGAGCGAGCAGGATCGCCGCGGCGCTGCCGGCCGGGCCGGCTCCGCTGATGACGACGTCGTAGTCGTCTCCCGCGCTCTCAGGGTTGGTCATGCGCTGGTCGCCCCCCTCGGGTGGTGCGGTGGCACTACTGTCAGGAACATGACCAACTGTAGGCGGACTACGGTTTCCCCGGTGCCCGTTCCAGTGCGCGGATCGCGGGGACGCCGAGCATCACGCCGATGCACACGACGCCCACGGCCGAGGAGAACAGCAGCACCCGGTCCGCTCCGAAGGCGGCCGCCGCCGGGCCGGCCAGGGCGCGGCCCACGGGGATGACCATGATCGAGCCGGCCACGTCGTAGGCCGAGACGCGGCTCAGGACGGCCAGCGGGATGTGGGACTGCACGCTCGTCGCCCACATGACGCCCCAGAACGCGAACCCGCAGCCCGCCACGGCCCCGGTCAGCGCCGTCACGGTGAAGGACCAGCCCAGGGCGGGCGCGAGGGGGTTGAGGGAGAAGAAGAACATCGCGCAGGCCCCCGCGACGAGCGGGCGGCGGGGCCGGACGCGCATGCCGAGCAGGCCGCCGACGATCGTCCCGGCGCCGTCGGCCGAGGCGATCCAGCCGTAGCCGCCGGCGCCGTGCTGTTCGGTGAGCAGCGTCGCGCCCAGCGGGAGGGCCGGGCCGAAGACGAAGAGGCCGTACACCGCCCATACGGAGATGACCCCCCACAGCCAGGAACGGGACCGGAACTCGTGCCATCCGGCGGCCAGTCGGTGCCACATCGGGTCGTCGCTCTCGTCCCGGGCGGTACCGAGCCCGCGCAGCGGCGCCAGGCCCAGGGCGCTGAGCGCGTACGCAGCCGCGATGACCACGAACGATCCCGCGACGTTCCAGTAGGCCACGAGGAGACCGGCGACCCCGGGGCCGAGCAGGGTGCAGATGGCCTCGGAGATCCGCAGGAGGGCGTTGGCCCGCTGGATGTCCTCGGCGACCCGGGGCACCAGGCTCGCCAGGCCCGGCTGGAACATGGCGGTGGCGGCGCCGCTGAGGGCCAGCAGCGCCATGACGTGCCACAGCCGGACGTGGTCGCCGATCAGCAGCAGCGCGAGCGCGAGCATGACCACCGTGCGCACCACGTCCGCGCCGACCATCATCACCTGGGGGGTGAACCGGTCGGCGAGGACCCCGCCGAACAGCACGAGCAGGACGATCGGCGCCATCCACGCGGCCAGCGCGTAGCCGACGCCGGCCGCCCCGTATCCCGCCCCGAGCACGGCGGTCGTCAGGGACACCATCAGCATGCCGTCGCCGAGCAGCGAGGTGCTGCGGGCGGTGAAGAACAGCCGGAAGCGGCTCGACCGCCACGGGCTGGGCGGCGGGGTCTGCTGTTCCCGCCGCGCGGTTGCCTCATCCATCGTCATGTCACATCGGCCGCTGCCGGCCGGTCCCTTCCCTGAGGATCTTCCGGTGGAGCCAGGCGTCGCCGCGGTCCGCCTCGGCCGGCGGGTGCCGGACGATCACGTACCGGCTCGGGGCCAGTACCCCGGGGCGGCCGGGGAGCGCGTCCATCAGCGCGGTGTGGGCCTGCGCCGGGGTGAGCGGGGTGTCGCCCGCGGCGATGTACGCCGTCAGGGTGCTCGCCGTCGGCTCGCTCCCCGGCGGCTCGCTCCCCGGCGGCTCGCTCCCCGCAGGCGCGCTCCCGGCCGGGGCGTCCGCGGTGACGTGTACGGGCAGGCCGTCCAGGGCCCGGCTCAGCGTCGCGGCCACGAGCGGCGGCGAGGTCCAGGAGCCGTCCACCCGGAGCCAGTGGGGGCCGCGTTCCACCGGCCGGACCCCCGTGACCCCGGTGAGCGACGCGAGCGGCACGTCCCGCGCGGCGGCGGCCTCCAGGAGCCGTACCAGACCGGTGAGGAGGCCTTCGGCCTCCTCCCGCCCGAACAGCGCGGGGTCGGCCCACAGGGCGAGGTGCAGCAGCGGATCGGTCGCGTGGACGAAGACGAGGACGCGGGTCGGCAGGACCTGCTCCGGCCCCCAGGTGAGCTCCAGCTCCGGCCCGTACGGGTCCCGGCCCTCCGGCGGGCCGTCCGCGGTGCGGGAGGCCGAGGTGGCCGGGAGCGTGCTCACGTCGTTGAACACGACGTCGCGCGCGAACCGGCTGCCGCGCTCGAAGGTGGTCCGGCCGATCACCTCCCACAGGCCGAGCGCGTCGAACCGGCTGTGCCGGTAGGCGTTGAGGGCCGCTCCCCAGGCCTTCTTGAGGAGCACGTCGAAGGACGGCACCCGGACGTCCAGGGAGAGCAGGGCGTCCTGGGAGAGGGTGTTCACCGCGCGCGCGAGCCGGGGGTGGTACCGGTTGGAGGTCGGGGCGGCGATGACGCAGGCGTCCTGCCCCGTGCGGTGGGCGACGATGGCGCACCAGGCGGTCAGCAGGACGGTGGACGGCAGGGCGCCGGTGCGTTCGGCAGCGCCGGCCAGCGCGCGGGCGGCCCGCCGCGACCGGAGGGTGAGCAGCGGCACCCGTACCTCGGTGCCCTCGGCGCCCGGCTCCGCGAACATCGCCTGGGGTCCGGTGCGGATGATCCGCTCCCAGTGTCGCAGCGATGCCTCGGACCTGCGCAGACCGGCCGGGGTGGCCTCCTCCTCGGCGAGGCCGAGCGGGGTGAGCGAGGTGGGCGGGGCGAGCTCCTCGCCCGCGAGCAGGCACAGCCATTCCTCCTTCAGGACCGCGAGGGCGCCGGCGTCGGTCAGGGCGTGGCTCGCGGCCATGGCCACGCACACGGGCGTGCCGGCGCGTGTCACCAGGGAGAGGCGGAGGGGGAAGTCCCGGTCCAGCCGGAAGCGTTCCTCGCGTGCCCGGCGGGCCAGCGAGTCGGCGTACGCGACGGGGTCCCCGGAGAGTTCCCCGTGGTCGAGGACGGTGACGGTGAACGTTCCCCGGGACGCCACGGCCTGCTCGTGGGGCGCGCTGCCCGGGGCGTGCGGGAAGGTCGTGCGCAGGGCCTCGTGCCGTACGACGAGGGCGCGCAGGGCTTCGACCACCGCGTCCGTCCGGGTCCCCTCGGGAACCGGCCACACGTCGTGGATGTTGATGTGCGCGGGCTCGTCGCGCAGCATGCAGCGGATCATGTTGGCCTGCCCCATCGTGACGGGGCCCCGGCGCTCCTCCCCGCCCGCGTACGTGACGGTGAGGACGTGCGTGCCGCTCGGCCGGCGGGGGCCGCCGTCGGGCCGGGCCCCCGCCGGTCGGCGGCTCATGCGGTGCATCGCGCGGCCTCCCGGTGCGTCGGGCCGGGGCGGCCCTGTGCCCGGCTCGCGCGGGTCAGGTCCTCCCAGGCTTCGGTCAGGACGGCGAAGTCCTCCATGTCTCGCCGGGCGTCGTCGAGGAGCGGTTCCCGGCGGGCGGTGAGCGCGTCCGCGGCCGTGGTGTAGCGGCCGCCCAGGGTCCGGTACGAGCGGTCGAGTACGTCGAGCCGTCTGGCGCCCTCGTCGGGGGCGACGCGGGCGCCGTCCCCGACGAGGCCCGCGACGGCGGCGGCGCGGACGTGGCCGTCGGGGTCGAGCAGTGCGTCACCGGCCTTTTTCGTGGCGGCGTACACGGCGTCGAGGTGCGGGCCGGAGAGGAGGAACTTGGCGAAGCGCAGCTGGTAGGCGAGGAAGCCCTCGTCGGAACGGCGTTCCCGTGTGTGGAAGTTGACGATGTGCCGGTTGTGGAGGACCCCCGGCAGTCGTGCGTCGTGGACCAGGTGGAGGAGGAAGTAGTCGCTGCCGATGGTGTCGGTGGCGGGCGGCAGGGGCACCCGGGCGTAGACCTCTCGGTCGAGGGCGATGTTGCACATGTCGACGCGCAGGGGGCTGACGCTGGTGAGGGTGGTGAGGTCGCCGGTGAACGCGGCGGTCCCGGCGCCCCGGAAGGACTCCGCGATCAGGTTCCTGCGCCAGATCTCGGGGTGGCCGGCGGGGACGGAGAGGCCCACCACGTCCTCGTAGACGGAGGGGTCGAGGCGGCGGATCTCCTCCACGTCCACGGACATCTCGCCGACGAAGGAGCCCCCGACCAGGGCCACCGGCCGGTCCGCGCAGGCGGGGTCGAGCCTGCTGCGGGTGACCAGGGCGGACACCTCGGCGGCGGGCCGCCCGAGGGACGTCAGCTCGTGGTGGAGGGGGAAGACCGGCTCTCCGTCCAGGTACTGGTAGCGGCTGTCCGAGTCCCGGCGGTGGACGGAGGTGCAGCCCAGGGCCTCCGCGATGAGGAAGGCGCGGTTGGTGCAGGCTCCGTAGGAGACGCGGGACGGCAGCATCAGCTCCAGCAGCCGTCCGGGCGCGGCGGCTCCGGACCGGGTGATCACCTCGCGCAGGAAGGTCCGTTGGGCGTCCTCGTCGAGGTGGTGCACGACCACCCCGGGGACCGCGGGCAGGGCGGCGACCGTCTCCCGGTGCCCGGCGAGCTCCGGGGCGTCGCAGGAGTCGAGGACGAGCAGGTGGACCTCGGCGCCGAAACGGCGGGCGCCGTACGCGGCCTCCTCGGCCACGGCCCTGATCGTCGCCGCGCAGGGCCGGTTGGTGGGCAGGGTCAGGCAGACACGGCGCACGCCGGCTCCCCGCTCCGGTCGGCGCGGGTGGCGGTGCCCGTCTCCTTCCAGGACGTGAGCCCGAGCAGCCGGCTGCCGAGCTCGTTCAGGGTGGCCGTGGGGTAGCGCTCGGACTCGTGCCGTACGGGGTCCCCGACCAGGGTGCGGTTCCAGCGCGGGGTCCGCAGGTGCCGCCAGGCGTCGACGCGGGAGCGCCTGAGGCGCTCGTGTTCCTCCAGGGCCGGCATCATCGACAGGTACTGGACCGCCCGCACCTGGTCCCGGGAGGTGTTGCGCGCCACGCCGTGGGCGAGCAGGCCGTTCCAGATCAGCAGGTCGCCGGGGTGCAGGTCGGGGCGTACGACGGGGTACTCCGCCCGGTCGGCGCCGGGGCGCAGGGGGTCCCGGTCGGCCGCCTGGCCGGCCTTCCAGGCGTCGAACCGGCGGAACAGCTCAGGGCTGCACTGGAAGCCGCCCGCCTCCGGCCGGGTGTCGTTGAGCGCGATGATCCCCTGGACGCGCTGCGGCGGAACACCGAGCGTGGTGTCGATGTCCCAGTGCAGTTCGATGTCGAAGCCGCGGTCCGTGGGCTCGATCAGGGCGCGGTCGCGGTTGCCGGTGTTGGGCGGGTTGAGGTTGAGCCGGTCCTGGGTGACCCAGAGTTCCTCGCAGTCCCATACGTCGACGAAGGCGTCGTAGACGCGCCGGGCCTGCCGGTTGTCCCAGAGGAGCTGGTGGTGGTAGGCCTCCACGAAGCCGTACACGTGCAGTTGCCGGTCCAGGTCGGAGCGGAAGGGCCGGTCCGCGTACCAGCCGTCCGGCCGGTCCGGGTCGAGGCCCTGGAACTCCCAGGTGAAGTCGAGCAGGCGGCGCGCCGCTTCCGCCGGGACCGCCTCGCGGACGATGACGTAGCCGTACGTCTGCCAGTGGGCGAAGTCCTCCTCGGACAGCACCCGCAGCGGTCTCGACTTCTTCAGTTCCCGCAGGGTGGTCTGGGCCAGGTAGGACTCGCCGTCCGCGCTGAAGTACGGCAGGTCCGAGGCCGCCCGGTGGAGACGGGGGCGGCTGCGGGGAGCGGGTGTCGTCATGCGGTCCCTCCAGAAAGGGAGTCGGGGCGGCGGTCCGGCCCGTCGGCGGGCGCGGCCGCTCCGGCGGGTGCGAGGGGGATGCGAGGGGGACGGGCAGTGGTGACGCGCGCTCCTCCTCGGCCGGAGGGCAGCGCGGGGCGCCCCTCGGCGCGGGCCGGTGGCGGACGCCGGGGACGGGTGGTGACGCCGTGGCGCGGGTGCGTGGGCCGCGCCGTTCGGCGGAATTGGTTTAGACCATAACCGCTGCCAAGTGGCATCTCAAGAGACGGAGTTGCGCCGAAACGGAGCCTGGAAATCCACTCGACCGTCCGCCAGGTTTGGTCTAGACAATAGCCGCACGGGCGGCTTAGTGTCCTGATGCGCAGTCCGCCCCTAATCGGACATTCGACTTCTTCGCCGCCGCGCACCCGTCGCGGTCAACGCCGACCGCACGCGCGGACCTTCACACGCCCCCGCGCCCCGGCTGAAGCGTGTCGACGCCACCGTGCGGACGCCGTGGCGCGACCGCGCGGACGCCGTGGCACGACCGCCGCGCCCACCCGCGCGGCCGACCCCGTCGACTGTCCACCCACGCCCAGAGGAAGCGGTTCCCATGAGCACACCCAGCACCACGGCCCTGCCGGACGGCGGCCTGAAGAGTCCAGGTGCGGGCCTGATCACGCTGGATCCGGTCCGGACCGCCCTCCTGCGCGGGCTGGACGACCTGCTCACGGGGCTGGCCGCACGGCTCCGCGCCCCCGAGGTCGTCGGTCCGCCCCTGCTGTCCGTGGAGGGGCTGGCCCGGCTCGACTTCTTCCGCAACTTCCCCCACCTCGGCGTCTCCGCCGCGCGTTTCGCCCCGGACGCGCTCGACGGCCTCGCCGCCGGCGAGGCCCCGGGAGAGCTGCCGCTGCGGCCGACCGGCTACCTCCTGCCGTCCGCCACCTGCTACGGGCTGCTGCTCTCCCTGGAGGGCGGGGACGTGGGCGAGGAAGGCCTGCGCCTCTCCGCCGCCGGCCGTTGCTTCCGCAATGAGACCCACTACGACGGACTGCGCCGCCTGTGGGGCTTCCACATGCGGGAGGTGCTCTACCTCGGCACCAAACAGGGCGCGGTCGAACACCTGGAACAGGGCGCCGGGTTCATCCTGGAGGCAGCCGCGCGCCTCGGACTGGAACTGGACAGGGCCGTCGCCGACGACCCGTTCTACGACAAGGGGGCCGCCCGGGCCCGGCTGATGGCCCTGGACCCCGTCAAGCACGAGTTCTCCGCCCCCGACGGCACCGCCATCGCCTCCGTGAACCGGCACCGCAACTTCTTCGGCGAGCGGCTGGACATCCGCGCGGGCTCCGGCGGCCCCGCGTACAGCTCGTGCGTCGCCTTCGGCCTCGAACGCTGGGTCCACGCGATGGTCCTCGCCCACGGAACCCCCGAACGGGCCCTGGACCGGCTGCGCGACGCCGCCCCCTGAGGCGGCCCGCCCGCCCCGCCCTCACGTCACCGCAACAGCAGCAAGGAGCGCTTTCCCCCATGGACCGCATCGCCACGTGGCTTCACGAGAAGAACCCCGGCCTCGACGGCCCCATCGGCACCGACGAGGACCTCATCGAGGCGCGCCTCATCGACTCGATGGACTTCCTGGAGTTCGTCGACCTCCTGGAGGAGCTGTCCGGCACCACCATCGACCTCCAGGAGGTCACCATCGACGACTTCCGCACCCTCGACAACGTCCAGAAGCGCTTCCTGAGCACGTGCCCCTGACCGGCGGCGCGGCGCGGGGCCGGGACACGGGCATCGCGGTGGTGGCGACCACCCGGGAGGTCCTGGCCCGCCCCGGGCTCCACGAGGGCCTGCTCGCGCCCTGGGAACGGCGGCGGCTCGCCGGGATACGGGTGCCGGGCCGCCGTGACGACGTACTGGCGGCCCGGCTGCTGCTCCGGCTGTGCGTCGCCCGTCACACGGGCCTGTCCCTGCGCGCGTCGGCCCCGGCGCAGCGGTGCCCCGGATGCGGACGGCACGGCCACGGACGCCCCTACCTGCGCGGCCATCCCGGGGTGGGGGTGAGCATGAGCCACGCGGACGGTGTGGTCGCGGCGGCCGTCGGTCCGGGCGCCGTCGGCATCGACGTCGAGCCCTCGACGCGCCGCCCGGGCCCGCTGCGCGTGCTGCGCCGCCTGCTGCCCGAGGCGGACCTCCGCGAGGCCGGCGCCGGACCGGATCCCGGCCCGGCACTGCTCCGGCTGTGGGTCCGCGCGGAAGCCCTGCTGAAGGCGGGCCGCGACGACCTCCCCGTCCTCGAATGGCAGGACCGCGGCCGGGCGGCCGTCGCGGCCGTGGCCGCCACCGCCCCCACCGCGGTCCTGCCCGCCGAAGCCGCCCTCGCCGGCCGCGGAGACCGCGGGGACGAGGGCGGCGGGGTCGGCGGTGTGCTCACACGGGCCGGGACGCGTCGGCCTCGTGGTGGATGCCCGTGAGCAGGGCCCAGACGACGAGGAGGTTCACGGCGATCAGCACCATGGCCCACCAGGGGTAGTACGGCAGCCAGAGGAAGTTGGCGATCGCTCCCAGGCCGGCGATGGTGACGCCGAAGTAGCGGGCCCACAGGGCCTCGCGGAGCACGGCGACGCCCGCGAAGATCAGCAGGGCGCCGAGGATGATGTGCACCCAGCCCCAGCCCACCAGGCTGAACTCGAACACGTAGTGGCGCGTCGCGACGAACACGGGGTCCCTGGAGGCGGCGGAGATGCCTTCGAGGAGCGCCATCACGCCGCCGAAGATCATCAGTGCCGCGGCCAGCTGGGTGCGGCCGGACGTGGGCGCGTGGTGGGGCATGGGGTGTCCAGAGCCCGTGCGGGCACTGCTGGCGTCACTGGCCATGTCGGCCTCCATGGGTTGCGGAGCCGGTCCGGCGTGACCGCGACCGGCGGAATACCCCGTTTCAGCCTGGCACGGCGGACCCGCATCGGCACTCCGGGCGCCCCGGCGCCCGCCCGCTGCTACGCCGAGGCCGGGTGCGGGGGGTACGGCGGGCGGGCCGGGGTGACGGGGGGCGCCGGGAGGGGCGGGAGCGCCGGGGTGTGGAGCCAGGCGGTGAGGAGGTCGTCCAGGGGCTCGGTGGCGTAGCGGGCCACGTGGGCGCCGAACACGGCGGTGGTGACCACCCCGTGGCGGTGCACACCGGCCCAGTCGCGGATCATGCGGAAGAACGCGGTGTCGCCCAGGGCGCAGCGGATCGCGTGGACGGTCAGCCCCCCGCGCTGGTAGAGGCGGTCGTCGAACATCAGCTTGCGGCCCGGGTCGGCCAGGCGCAGGTCCTGTGGCAGCGCGGAGAGCAGCCGGTGGGCGGTGGCGGCGAGGTCGTGCGCGGGGCGGCCGCCGGAGCGCTCCGACCAGAGCCATTCCGCGTACTTCGCGAGGCCCTCGTTGAGCCAGATGTGCCGCCAGTCGGCGATGGTGACGCTGTTGCCGAACCACTGGTGCGCGAGTTCGTGCGCGATGAGGCGCTCCGATCCGCGGGCGCCGTCGACGTGGTTGGCGCCGAAGAGGGAGAGGCCCTGGGCCTCGACGGGGACGTCGAGTTCCTCGTCGGCGATGACGACGGCGTACTCGCCGAAGGGGTAGGGCCCGAAGAGTTCCTCGAAGAGGCGCATCATGGCGGGCTGCCGGGCGAAGTCGCGGGAGAACCGCGGCAGCAGGTGCGCCGGTACGTGGGCGGTCTGCGCGACGCCTTCGAGGCCGGGGTCGCCGAGCAGCACCGTCTGGTAGAGGCCGATGGAGAGGCCGACCAGGTAGCTGGAGGTCGGTGCGGGCTGCTCGTAGACCCAGGTGGTGGTGCTCGCCCGGGTGGTCCGGGTCAGCAGCCGGCCGCCCGCCACGACGGTGTAGGCGGAGGGCGTGTTGACGGAGATGTGGTACGAGGCCTTGTCGGCGGGGCGGTCGTTGCACGGGTACCAGGAGGGCGCGCCGACGGGCTGGCTGGCCACGAGCGCGCCGTCGGTCAGTTCCTCCCAGCCGAGGCCGCCCCAGGGGCTGCGCACGGGCTTGGGGTTGCCCGCCCAGTGCACCTCCACGGTGAAGGCGGCACCGGCGGGCAGGGGCTTGGCGGGCCGTATGCGCAGCTTGCCGCCCCGGTGGGCGTAGTGCGGGACGCGGCCGTCGACCAGGACGCGGCCCACCTTGAACTCGGCCAGGTTCAGGGCGAACTCGGCGAGCGGGGCCCGGCCGGCGATCGCGCTGAGCCGGGCCGTCCCGGACAGCCGGTTGGGGCCGGGACGGTACTCCAGAGCGAGTTCGTACCGGTGCACGCGGTAACGGGGGTCGCCGTTGGCCGGGAAGTACGGGTCCGGTGCCGCTGCCTTCTGGCCGCTGAGGTTCATGGCCGTTCCTGCTCCCTGCGGTGTGCCGCTGTGCCGCTGTGCCCGGCCGCTCAGGACCGCCACGCCTCGATCGGATTGCCCAGCCACCGGGTGTCGGCGGGGACGGATTCCCCGGCCATCACCAGCGAGGCGGGTCCCAGTGTGCTCCGGGCCCCGACCGTGCTCCCGGGCAGGACGATGCCGCCCGGGCCCAGGGTGGCGCCCTCGCGGAGGACCACAGTATCCGTCCTCAAGATCCGGTCGTGGAAGAGGTGTGTCTGCAGGACGCAGCCCCGGTTCACGCTGACGCCGTCGCCGAGGACCACCAGGTCCGTCTCCGGCAGCCAGTAGCTCTCGCACCACACTCCGCGCCCGATCCGGGCGCCCAGGCCGCGCAGCCACAGGGACAGCAGCGGGGTGCCGGGTACCGATCCGATGAGCCACGGCACGGCCAGGACCTCGACGAAGGTGTCGGCCAGTTCGTTGCGCCAGACGAAGCCGCTCCACAGCGGGTGCTCGCCGGTGCGGTGGCGGCCGACCAGCAGCCATTTGGCGGCGACGGAGACCGCGCAGGCGGCGGCTCCGGCGGCGAGCAGGACGGCGCCGGACAATAGCGCGGCCTGCCAGAGCCCGGCGCCGGGTGCCGTGATCAGGGCGCAGAGCGCGGCCGCGGTCAGCACGGCCAGCGCGGCCGAGCAGAACACGGGCACGAGCCGGCACAGCTCGACCAGGCCGCGCGCCCACAGCAGGCGGGTGGGCGGGTCGTAGGTGCGGCTGTGGTCGGCGTCCGCGGCGGACCGCGGCAGCCTGACCGGCGGCAGGCCCAGGTAGGAGCTGCCCTTCTTGGCCTTCTTCGGGGTGGCCGACAGGACGCCGACGAGTCCGTCGTCGGGGACGCTGCGCCCCGGCGCGGTCATCCCCGAGTTGCCGAGGAAGGCCCGGCGGCCGATCTCGGAGTGTCCGACGCGCATCCAGCCCCCGCCCAGCTCGTAGGGGGCGGTCAGGGTGTCGTCCGCGAGGAAGGCGCCCTCGCCGACGGTGGTCAGGCTGGGCAGGGCGAGCACGGTCGAGACCTCGGCGCCGCGGCCGATCTTCATGCCGAGCAGCCGCAGCCACACCGGGGTGATCAGCCCGGCGTACAGGGGGAAGAGCGTCTCACGGGCCAGGTCCATCAGCTGGGTGACGGTCCAGGCCTGCCAGCCGGTGCGGCTGTGGGTGGGGTGGGTGCCCGTACGCAGTCCGAGGCTGAGCAGGCGTACGGAGACCAGCAGCAGCAGCGCGTACGCGAACCCGAAGGCCAGCGCCCCGGGAACCACGGCGAGCAGGGCCCCGCGCAGGGCCCGTGCGAAGCCGGCATCGGCGGGCACGAACCGGCTCGCCACGAGCAGGGCGGGCAGGGCGGCGAGCACCGGCAGGGCCGTGAGGCCGAAGCCGGCCGCCCCGTAGGCGGCCCGCCAGGGCAGCCCGCGCGGCGGGCGTTCCCTGGGCCAGTTCCGCTTGGCCCGGCCGAGCTTGACGGCGGGCGCCCCGGCCCAGCGCTGCCCGGTCGGGATCTGCCCGGCCACGGCGGAGCCGGGTGCCACCTCGGCCCGCTTGCCGACCCGCGCACCGGGGAACAGCAGGCTGCGGGTGCCGACCACCGCGCCCGCGCCGACCTTGACGGGGCCGATCTCCAGCCGGTCCCCGTCCAGCCAGTACCCGCAGAGGTCCACCTCGGATTCGACGGCGCAGCCGCGGCCGAGCTTGAGCATGCCCGTCACCGGCGGCAGCGAGTGCAGGTCCACCTCGGGGCCGACCTTGGCGCCGAGTGCCCGCGCGTAGCGCTCCAGCCAGGAACCGGTGAGCGAGGTGGCGCCCGCGTACTCGGCCAGCCGCTCGGCCGTCCACAGCCTCAGGTGCACGCTCCCGCCGCGCGGGTAGCGCCCAGCCTTCACCCCGCGCAGCAGCAGGCGCGCCCCGCCGGCCGCGATCGCGAGGCGGCCCGGCGGGCTGAAGAGCAGTGCCGCGCCGGCGGCGACGAGCCACCACGAGGCGGTCGGCGCCCACGGATAGGGCCCGAAGTGGTGCAGTACGTTGCCCAGGGCCAGCAGCGCCACCGTCCAGCGGGCTCCGACCAGGGTGAACAAGGGGAGCAGCAGGAGCGCCTGCGCCGCCTTGGTCCGCCGCGGCACGGGCGCGACGGTGCGGACGGCGTCGTCGTCCCGTACGGACTTCTCCAGGCGCCGGGCCAGCTTGCGCAGGACGGGCTGCTGGTAGATGTCGAGGACGGCCGCTCTGGGGTAGCGGGTGCGCAGGCGGGTGGTGAGCTGCGCCGCGGCGAGGCTGTTGCCGCCGATCGCGAAGAAGTCGTCGGCCGCGCCGGTGACGGCCACCCCGAGGGTCTCGCTCCACTGTTCTGCGAGCCAGGCCTCGGTGCCGTACAGCTGCTCCGCCGGTCCGGTGGTCTCCAGTTCCGGCAGCGGCCAGGGCAGGGCGTCGCGGTCGACCTTGCCGGAGGTGCGGGTCGGCAGTTCGGTGACGGGCGCGAGCAGGGGGACGAGCGCGGCGGGCAGTTCCGCGCGCAGCCGGGTGACGGCCGCCGCGTGGTCCCAGCCGTCCTGGGTGACGAGGTAGCCGACGAGCAGCTGGTTGCCGCTGCGCGCGGTACGGACGGCCGCCGCGGCGCCGGCGACGCCGGGCAGGGCCTGGAGGGCGGCGTCGACCTCGCCGAGTTCGATGCGGCGCCCGCCGAGTTTGATCTGCTCGTCGGCGCGGCCGAGGAAGACCAGCCCTTCCGGTTCCGCGCGGACGAGGTCGCCGCTGCGGTAGGCGCGCTGCCAGCCGAGGGATTCCAGCGGGGCGTACTTCTCGGCGTCCTTCTCGGGGTCGAGGTAGCGGGCGAGGCCGACGCCGCCGATGACGAGCTGGCCGCTGCCGCCCATGGGGACCGGTTCACCGGCCCCGTCGACGACGGCCAGCTCCCAGCCTGCGAGAGGAAGGCCGATTCTGATCGGTTCCTCGCCGGTCAGGAGCGCGGCGCAGGCCACGACGGTGGCTTCGGTGGGGCCGTAGGTGTTCCAGACCTCGCGGCCCTCGGTGACCAGGCGCTGGGTCAGTTCGGGCGGGCAGGCCTCGCCACCGAAGATCAGCAGCCGGACCTCGTCGAGGGTCTCCGGCTCCCAGAGGGCGGCCAGGGTCGGCACGGTGGAGACGACGGTGATCTCCTGCTCCACCAGCCAGGGGCCGAGGTCGGCGCCGCTGCGCACCTGGGAACGGGGTACGGGGACGAGGCAGGCGCCGTAGCGCCAGGCGAGCCACATCTCCTCGCAGGAGGCGTCGAAGGCGACGGAGAGTCCGGCCATGACGCGGTCGCCGGGGCCGATCGGCTCGTCGGTGAGGAACAGGGCGGCTTCGGCGTCGACGAAGGCGGCGGCACTGCGGTGGCTGACGGCGACGCCCTTGGGCTTCCCGGTGGAGCCGGAGGTGAAGATGATCCAGGCGTCGTGCTCGGGTCCGGGCCGTGCGGCCGGTGCGCGGACGCCGGCGCCGCCGGGGTTCCCGACGGGGTCGATGCGGCCTTCGGCGCCCAGGACGGCCCGTACGCCCGCTTCGCCGAAGACCAGCTCGGCGCGTTCGTCGGGGTCCTCGGCGTCGACCGGCACGTAGGCGGCGCCCGCGGCGAGGACGGCGAGGATGCCCGCGTACAGCTCGTTGGTGCCCGAGGGCACGCGGACGCCGACGCGGTCGCCGAGGCCGACTCCGGCGGCGTCCAGGGCGCGCCGGCGGCGTTCCACCTCGGCGGCCAGGGCCTTGTAGGTCAGACGGGTGGTGCCGTCGTCGAGGGCGAGCTCGTCGGGGTGGGCCCGTACGGAGGCCTCGAAGACGTCGACGAGGGTGCGTACGGGGGCCGCGGGGCCCGCGGTGAACCGGGCGGACTTCCCGGGCTCCTCGTACGGGTGCCCGTCGGTGTGCCCGTCCGTGTGCCCGTCGTCGTCGAGCAGGGTGACCTCACCGTGTTCCGGTGTCGCTGTCATGGGCCCTCGCGTCTCGTTCCCGGAAAGGTCCGGGTCGCCGGCCGGAGCCCGGGTTCGCCCGGGTTGTTCCGGTCCAGCGCCAAACAACCCGCCAGTCTAGTGCGGCATCAAGAATTTTCTCGTTGAAGCCTGTGGCGTGGCCGGGAAGGAGACACCTTCCGGCGCCCCGTCCGACCGCGGTCGGACGGGCGCGGGATTCAGACGCGCACCATGCGCGAGACGGCGCGCGAGGCCTCCGTGACCTTGGCTCGGGCGGCGTCCGGGCCTTCGGCGACGGCGTCGGCGACGCAGGAGTGGAGGTGGTCTTCGAGCATGGCGAGCCCGAAGGACTGCAGGGCCTTGGTGGTGGCGCTCACCTGGGTGAGCACGTCGACGCAGTAGGTCTCCTCCTCGACCATGCGCTGGAGGCCGCGTACCTGGCCCTCGATGCGGCGCAGCCGCTTGAGGACGTCGTCCTTGTGTCCGCTGTACCCCTGCACGGCGGTTCCTTCCCTGGGGGATGTCCATGCAACGACGGCCGGCGGCCCCGTGTTCCGCCGGGCTCCGCGGGCGCGCGGCGCCCCGGCCCGCGGCGGGGCGTCGCGGGCGGGGGCGGGCGCGGTCAGTGGGAGTGCCCGTCCGACTGCTCGGGGGCGGCCGGGGCGGCGGGGGCCGCGGGCGACGCGGCGGGGGCCGCGGGAGCGTCGGCGCCCGCCCGGACGGTGAAGGCCGCGGTGCGGACCTTGCCCTGGTGCTGGAAGTCCAGGAAGAGCCGGTAGGTCCCGGTGCTCGGGGCGGTGGCGGTGAAGGAGACGTCGGGGCCGGGCCCGCCCTCGTTGGGGTGGACGTGGAGGTAGGCCAGGTCCCCGTCGCGCAGGGCGACCAGGTGGCCGTAGGCGCCGAGGTACGGCTCCAGGTCGGTGACCGGCCTGCCGTCCTTGCTGACGGTCAGCTTGAGCTCGCCGGCCTTGCCGGGGTCGAGGTCGCCGGCGAGGGCGACCCGGTAGCCGTCCACCTCCGCGGTCCTCTCCGCCGGGGGCAGCGCCTCGGGGGTGTAGGCGCCCGCGACCGACAGGTCCGCGCCGAGGGTGACGCCCTCGGCGCCCTCGGCGGCGGGGGTGAAGTCGGCGAAGGCCTTGTACGCGCCCGCCGCCGGGAGGTCTACGGGGGTCGACCAGGTGCCGTCGGCGGCCCGCACCGGGTGGAGGTGGCGGTAGACGGTGAGGTCGCGCGAGGCGACGATGAAGTGCAGTTCCTTGCCGTGCTCGGTCTTGAAGGCCGTGACGGGGCGGCCCGCGGCGTCCTTGACGGAGAACCGCAGCTCACCCTGCCCCGACGTCCTGCGCGGGGATTCCAGGCTCAGCGTGTAGCCGCCCTCGGACACCTGGAGCCCGCCGGCCGCCGGACCCTTGCCGGGCTTCTCGTGCTCCGCGTGTCCGGCGGCTCCCCCACCGGCCGGCGCCGCGTGGCCCGCCGCGTGTGCCGCACCGGCCGGCGCGCCCACGGGGCCCACGCCCACGCCGACCCCGTACGCGGTTCCGAAGGTCGCTGCCAGGGCTGCCGCGAAGACGGCGATCCTCACTCCGGTGTTCATGGCTGCTCTCCCGTACGAGGTAGACGACGTAAGGCCGCATCCAGCGGTTTCATGACTTCACCATACCCCGGGGGGGTACCAAGTCAAGCCGGGCCGACGCTTGCGCCGGATACCTGTGGGGGGTATACCTGAGACCAGAAACCGGATACCCCCAGTGGGTATCCGAACGGATCAAGGAGAAACGTATGTCTTCCTGCTGCACCCCTGACGGCAGCTGCGGTACCTCCGCCACCACCGTCACGGCCGTCGTCGACAGCACCGCCACCGCCTACCGCGTGTCCGGCATGAGCTGCGGCCACTGCAGGACCGCCATCACCGCCTCCGTCGGCGCCCTCGAAGGGGTCCTCGCCGTGGACGTGGACGTGGACGGCGGCCTGGTCACCGTGACGACGGCGGGCGCCCCCGACGACGCCGCGATCGGCGCCGCCATCGACGACGCCGGCTACGAGCTGACCGGCCGGGCCTGACACACCGCCCGGCCCCGACCCACCGGCCGCCGGGGCCCCGTCCGCACTCCACCGGGCCCCGGCCCCCACCCCGCGCTCGAACGAGGAGCAGCCCTCATGACCACCATCACTCCCGGCGCCGCCCAGGTCGAGCTCGCCATCGGCGGCATGACCTGTGCCTCCTGCGCGGCCCGCATCGAGAAGAAGCTCAACCGCATGGACGGCGTCGAGGCCACCGTCAACTACGCCACCGAGAAGGCCAGGGTCACCTTCGACGCCGACATCTCCGTCGCGGACCTGATCGCCACGGTCGAGGCCACCGGCTACACCGCCAAGGAGCCGGCCCCCGCCCGCGACCGGGGCCCGTCCGGCGCCGGGGAGGAGCCGGAGGAGGCCGACGAACTGCGCCCCCTGCGCCAGCGGCTCACCACCGCCGTCGCCCTGGCCGTGCCGGTCATCGCGATGGCCATGGTCCCGGCCCTGCAGATCGACTACTGGCAGTGGCTCTCGCTGACCTTGGCCGCCCCCGTCGTCACCTACGCCGCCTGGCCCTTCCACCGCGCCGCCTGGACCAACGCCCGGCACGGCGCGGCCACCATGGACACGCTGATCTCGGTGGGCACGACCGCCGCCTTCCTCTGGTCGCTGTGGGCCCTGTTCTTCGGCACGGCGGGCACGCCCGGCATGACCCACGCCTTCGAGTTCACCATCGCCCGCAGCGACGGCGCCGGGAACATCTACCTGGAGGCCGCCGCCGGCGTCACCGCCTTCATCCTCGCCGGCCGGTACTTCGAGGCCCGCTCCAAGCGCAAGGCCGGCGCGGCCCTCAAGGCGCTGCTCGAACTGGGCGCCAAGGAGGTCACGGTGCTCCGCGACGGCCACGAGGTCACCGTGCCGACGGCCGACCTCCAGGCCGGGATGCGCTTCCTGGTCCGCCCCGGCGAGAAGATCGCCACCGACGGCACCGTGGTCGAGGGCTCCTCCGCCGTGGACGCCTCCATGCTCACCGGCGAGTCCGTGCCCGTGGAGGTCTCCGTCGGGGACTCCGTCACCGGTGCCACCCTCAACGCGGGCGGCCGCCTGGTCGTCGAGGCCACCCGGGTCGGCGCCGACACCCAACTGGCGCGGATGGCCAAGATGGTGGAGGACGCGCAGAACGGCAAGGCCGCCGCGCAGCGCCTCGCCGACAAGATCTCCGCGGTCTTCGTCCCGGTCGTCATCGGCATCGCCCTGGCCACCCTCGGTTTCTGGCTCGGCACCGGCTCCGGCCTCGCGGCCTCCTTCACCGCCGCCGTCGCCGTACTGATCATCGCCTGCCCCTGCGCCCTGGGCCTGGCCACCCCCACCGCCCTGATGGTCGGCACCGGCCGCGGCGCCCAGCTCGGCATCCTGATCAAGGGACCCGAGATCCTGGAGACCACCCGCAAGGTCGACACCATCGTCCTCGACAAGACCGGCACCGTCACCACCGGCCGGATGACCCTGCTCGCCGTGCACACCGCCGAGGGCGTCGCCGAGAACGACGTACTGCGCCTGGCGGGCGCGCTGGAGCACTCCTCCGAGCACCCGATCGCCCAGGCCGTCGCGACCGGCGCGGCCGCCCGGGTCGGCTCCCTGCCCACCCCCGAGGACTTCGCCAACATCCCCGGCCTCGGCGTCCAGGGCGTCGTCGACGGGCACGCGGTCCTGGTGGGCCGCGAGAAGCTGCTCGCCGAGTGGGCGATGGCGCTGCCCCCACACCTGGAGCGCGCCAAGGCCGCGGCGGAGAGCGCCGGGCGCACCGCCATCGCGGTGGCCTGGGACGGTGAGGCACGGGCGGTCCTGGAGGTCGCGGACGCCGTCAAGGACACCAGCGCCGAGGCGATCCGCCGGCTGCGCGCCCTGGGCCTGACCCCGATCCTGCTGACCGGCGACAACAAGGCCGTCGCGGAGTCCGTCGCGGCCGAGGTCGGCATCGACGAGGTCATCGCCGAGGTCATGCCGCAGGACAAGGTCGACGTCGTGAAGCGTCTGCAGTCCGAGGGCCGCAGCGTCGCGATGGTCGGCGACGGGGTCAACGACGCGGCGGCGCTCGCCCAGGCCGACCTGGGCCTGGCCATGGGAACCGGCACCGACGCCGCGATCGAGGCCGGCGACCTGACCCTCGTACGGGGTGACCTGCGGGCCGCGGCCGACGCGATCCGGCTCGCCCGCAAGACGCTCGGCACCATCCGCTCGAACCTGTTCTGGGCCTTCGCCTACAACGTGGCCGCCCTGCCGCTCGCCGCGGCCGGACTGCTCAACCCGATGATCGCCGGAGCGGCCATGGCCTTCTCCTCGGTCTTCGTCGTCGGCAACAGCCTGCGTCTGCGCGGCTTCCGGGCCGCCGCCAACTGAGGAGTTCCCGTGGCCGGTTACGAACCACACAAGGAAGACGTCATCAGACGCCTGCGGCGGATCGAGGGCCAGGTCCGCGGCGTGCAGCGGATGGTCGCCGAGGACGTCTACTGCATCGACGTGCTCACCCAGGTGTCCGCCGTCAACGCCGCACTCCAGTCCTGTGCCGTGACCCTGCTCGACGGACACCTGGGCTCCTGCGTCACCGAGGCCATCGCCGAGGGCGGGGACGCGGCGCGGGCCAAGGTGGACGAGGCCACCCGGGCCATCGCCCGGCTGATCCGCGCATAGACCCCGCCGATCCGCGCACGGACCCGGCCGATCCGCGCACGGACCCGGCCGACGCGCCGACCGCCCCTCCACACGCGGGACTTCGTGGAGGGGCGGTCGGCTTTCCCGCGCCCGCCCGGGACCCGCGTACCGGACCGGGTATGCCCCCGGCGCCGCGACGGCCCGTACGATGAGCCGCCCGCGAGGGGGAGGGGCGAGGAGCGATGCGCGTACGCCGGCTGGGAGAGCTGGAGGCCGAGATCATGGACCGGGTGTGGCTGTGGGAACGGCCCGTCTCCGTCCGCGAGGTCGTCGACGACATAAACCGGCGCCGCAAGGTCGCCTACACCACCGTGATGACCGTGGCCGACATCCTGTACCGCAAGGGCTGGCTGAGCCGCGAGAAGTCCGGCCGCGCCTGGATGTACGAGGCCGTGCGCAGCCGTGAGGAGTACACCGCGGCGCTCATGCAGGACGCGCTCGGCGACAGCCAGGACCGCAGGGCCGCGCTGCTGCGGTTCGTCGAGGTCATGTCCCACGAGGACGTGGAGGCGCTGGACGAGGCCCTGCGCGCCGCCCGCCCCGGCCGACCGGCCGGCGAGCCGGGGGGCGGCCGGTGAACCACCACGTCCTGCCTCCCCTCGCACTGGCCCTGATCACCGGTCTGGTCGTCCCCTGGATGCTGGTCCGCGCCCGCTGGGCGCAGCAGGTGCCACGGCTGGGGCTGGCCGTGTGGATGCTGTGCGGTGCGGCCTTCGCGCTCTCCGCCGCGATCCTCCCCGCGCAGTTGCTGCTCCCCGAGGAGACCAGTCACCGGCTCGTCGACCTGGCCCTGACGCTGCACCCGCCCTCCTGGGACCGGCTGGCGGCCGGTACGGGCCGCGAGTACCTCGCCGCGGCGGCGGCGTTCGCCGTCCTGGCGCTGCCCGGGACCGCCTTCGTACGGGAGGTCGCGCGGGCCCGGCGCGCCCGCGGCCGGCACGCCGAACTGCTGCGGCTGGTCGGCCGCTACGACGCCCGGCTGGGCGCGACCGTACTGGACGACGCGCGTCCCGCGGTGTACTGCCTGCCGGGGCGCTCGCGCCGGGTCGTGGTCTCGTCCGGGGCGGTGGCGGTCCTGACGGAGCAGGAGCTGGCCGCGGCCCTCGCGCACGAGCGGGCCCACATCGGCGGACGGCACCACCTGCTGGTCGCCGCAGCGGGGGCGTACGCGGCGGTGTTCCGCAGGGTCCCGCTGGCCCGGATCGGCGGACGGACCGTTCCGCTGCTGCTGGAGATGGCGGCCGACGACCGGGCGCTGCGCGGCTGTTCCCCCGACGCGCTGGCCACGGCGCTCTACGCGCTCGCGGCGGGGCGCGCGCCGCGCGAGGCGTTCGCCGCGGGCGGACCTTCGGCGGCGGTGCGGATGCGGCGCATCCTGGCTCCCCGGCATGCGGGGCATCCGGTGCTGAGGGGGCTGCTCGCGGTGGCCACGGCGGTGGCGGCCATCGCCCCGGCGGTCGTCGCCTGTTGCTGGACGGGCTGATAGCGCGACACCAACCCGGCTATTTACTAAGCCAATTCGTAGATTTAACCTCGCTCCCGACCACTCGAATTGCCCGCTATTCTGGGCGCGTGCGGGCTCAGGACCGGTGCGGCGAGAGGTGCGGAACAAATGCTGCTGGCAGACGTGCGGGCGGCAGCGCCCGGCGACGCGACGGCGATTTCACGGCTGCTCGCCGAAGCGATTCGCACCGCCTACGGCGAGATCCTCGGGGAAATCCGCGTCGGCCGGCTGGTGTCGGAGCATTGCGCACTGCCCCGTATTCGCGCGGAAATTGAAATTCCCGGCGGGGCGCCCGGCTGGCTCGGCTGGCTGGTCGCCACCGACGCGGACGGACGCGTGGTGGGGGCGGTCTCGGGCGGGCTGCCCGTCGCCGGCCAGGGCGAGATCTACGCCCTGTGCGCGGATCCGGCGCGGCTGCGGCAGGGGATCGGCACGGCGCTGCTGGCGGGCGCCACCGAGCGGATGCGGGAGCACGGGGCGGGCGCCCAGCGGATCGGCCTGCCCGCCGAACAGGCCCCGGCCCTGCCGTTCTTCACCCACCACGGCTTCGCCCCGCTCACACCGGTCAGGCTCGGCCGCACCCTCTGACGGCCGCCCGGCCCGGCCGCCGCGCCCGCGCGGGCCCCGCCGCCCCGACCGGCCCTCGCGCCCCGCCTCCCGCGCCCGTCGCCCTGCCCCGCCGCGCGCCCGTCGCCCCGCCGCGCGCCCGTCGCCCCGCCGCGCGCCCGTCGCCCCGCCGCGTGCCCGTCGCCCTGCCCCGCCGCGCCCCTCGCTCCGCC
>NZ_JBEXKC010000019.1:0-120640 GCF_040609475.1 Streptomyces sp. NPDC004667
GGCGGGCGGGGCGGGCGGGGCGGCCGGAGTGCCCGGCGCGGCCGACGCGGGCGGAATGCCCGGAGCAGCCGGAGTGCCCGGCACGGCCGACGCAGCCCGAGGGCCCGGCGCGGCCGGAGTGCCCGGAACGGCCGACGCAGCCCGAGGGCCCGGAGCCGCCGACACGGCCGGAGCAGCCGACGCGGCCCGAGGGCCCGGAGCCGCCGACACGGCCGGAGCGGCCGGCGCGACCCCGTGGGCCGTGAGCCAGTCCGGGTCGCCGGCCGGCAGGAGGCCCCCGTCGAGCTGGTCCCACGACGCCAGGCAGCCGGAGCCCAGGAAGTGGTGGTTGCCGAGCGCCTCGCGGATGCCGAGGTCGGTCAGGACGGCGGTGGGGATGCCCCGGTGCAGGGACTCCAGGGCGGCGGTGGAGGACACGGTGACCAGCAGGTCGGTGCCGTCCAGTACCTCGCCCATGTTCCCGTACACCAGGCGGCAGTTGGGCGGCAGCCCGCCCGGAAGGCGCTCGGCCAGGCGCTGGTAGGGGTGTTCCTCCAGGTGCGTGGTGTGCTCTCCCGGCCGGCTGCGCAGTTTGACGAGCACCTCCCGGCCCGGGTGCAGCCGGGCGTGCCGGGCGGCGCGCTCCAGGAGGTAGGCGCGGTCGGCGCGGCCCTCCGGGACGGAGGGCTGCACCGCGAAGACCACCCGGTGGGCGCGGTCGCCCGCGCCCTCGTACGCCGCACCCTCCAGGAAGGGCAGGGCGGTCTCGACGACGGCCGCCGGATCGGCGCCCGCCCCCTCGTACACGGCGCGGAAGCGGTCGGCGTCGTGGCGGGAGTTGGCGAGCACCAGGTCGGCGCCGTGCCGCAGCAGGAGCCCGTCGGCGAGCTTCTCGTAGACGACGCCGACGTAGCCGGTGACGAGGACGGGGCGGGCGGCCGGGGCGGGCCACCGGGCGCGCACCCCGTGCAGGACGGCCTGGACGGCGCCGCCGACGAGGGCGAGGACGACCACGTCGTAGTGCCGGCGGCCGAGTTCGGCGAGGAACTCGGCGCAGGTCACCTCCACCGGACCGGCGTCCGCCTCCCCGACGCCCGCCTCGCCGAGCTGGCGCGCGGTGGGGGTGGCCCGGCCGCGCAGTACGTACCCGGTGGGTGCGGGGGCGTCGGGGGCGAGGCGGCGGGCGGTGAGGGCGCCCCATTTCCAGCGCGTGTCGGAATCCGCGAGTACGGCGACGCGTTGATCGGATCGGCTGCTGCTGCGTGGCACTGGCACCCGGCAGAAGCTATTCCGCATTTCCGGTGATCGGCCCAACGAGCGCACAACGGCGGGTTAACAACCCGTCGACGAAATGCGAAAGCGTCCTGGTTAACGCGCCCGCCCCGCGTCGTTCACATGGAATCCGCATCCGGGCCATGGTGAATGCCGGGCCGCGTCCTAATGTCTCGCGGGTGCCCAAGCTCTCTGTTGTCGTGCCGTTCTACAACGTGCAGACGTACGCACCGGATGTCCTGAAGGGACTCGAACTCAACGCGCGTGCGGATTTCGAGTTCCTGCTGGTCGACGACCGCTCCACGGACGGGACGCCCGAGCTCCTGGAGCGCGCGGCGGCGGGCGGACTGCCCGGGGCGGTGCACCTCAGACGGGACCGCAACGGCGGGCTGGCGGCGGCCCGCAACACCGGACTGGACGCGGCGCGCGGCGAGTACATCGCCTTCCTGGACGGCGACGACTGGCCGGCGCCGGGCCACCTGGCCCGTACGCTGGCCGCCATCGAGGCTCTGAACTGCGATTTCGTCCGTACCGACCATGTACAGGTGACGGGTCGGGAGCGGATCGTGCAGCGGGTGCCGTACGGGCCGCAGGGAGTGGTGGGCGATCCGCGCGCGGGGATCCTGCCGACCTCGCGGGCCACGGCGGTGGACTATCCGTACGCCTGGGCGGGGATGTACCACCGGCGGCTGCTGGACCAGGGGCTGCTGCACTTCACGGACGGGCTGCGGACGGCGGAGGACCGGCCGTGGATCTGGCGGCTGCACCGTACGGCGCGGTCCTTCGCGGCGATCGGCGAGGCCGGAATCTTCTACCGGCGCGGCATTTCCACCTCGCTCACCCAGATCGGGGACGAGCGTCAGCTCGATTTCATTCGAGCATTTGATCAAGTACTCGCGGACACCGCCGCGGACCGGGAATCCGAACTCCTGCTCCCCAAGGCCGTCCGAACGTATTGCGCGATTATCGCGCACCATATCGGCAACATCGAAAGGTTCGAACCGGCCGTGGCGAAAAAGCTCCGTGTGATGAGCGCGGAAGCGCTCGGGCGCATGCCGCGGCCCCTGTTGGAACAGGCGCTCGGCTCGATGGACGCCGACCGCTCCGCGCTGCTGCGCAGGCTGCGCCGCCGCACGCCGGCCACCGCTGCTCCCGGGGCCGCCGCGTGAACGGCGAGCACTACGTACACCGCGAGCACCGTGTGAACGGCGAGCACCGCGTGCGCGGCGAGCGCGTCACCCAGGTCTTCCTCGCCTCCACCCTCTACGGGACGGCCACCCTCGCCGCAGCCCTCGACGCGGGCGCCTTCCCGGCTGCCGCCCGCCGGATCCTGCTGACCAGCAACCACTCCCTCACCCCCGAGGTCACCCCCGGCATCGACGCCATGCCGGGCTTCGAGGCGCTGCGGACCCGCTTCGACGAGGTGCGCGACTGGAACGCCTTCCTCGCCCCGCAGCACCCGAGCACCTGGGCCCCGCGCCCGGACGACGTCCCGCTGTGGGAGCGGCAGCTGCGCGCCCTGTGGGGGCTCGGCGGGGACCGGGTCGAGCTGGTGGTGGAGTCCCTCCAGGTGCCGCCCGCGCAGAGCCTGTGCCGGCTGTTCCCGGGCGCGGCGATCGACGTGTACGCGGACGGGCTGATGTCCTACGGCCCCACCCGCTTCCGCCTCGACCCGCAGATCGGCATGCGGGTCCGGCGGGTGCTCCACCTGGACCTGGTCCCCGGCCTGGAGCCGCTGCTGCTGACGGAGTTCGGGGTGCCCCCGGAGCCGGTCCCGGCGCCCGCCTTCCTCAAGGTCATGGCGGAGCTGGCCGGACTGCCCGACGACAGCGGCTACGAGCCCGGCGAGCCCTGCGCCCTCCTGCTGGGCCAGTACCTCTCCGCACTGGACCTGATGTCCCCGGCGCAGGAGGAGGAACTTCACGTCGCGATGGTGCGCGGGGCCTGGGAGCGGGGCCACCGGGAACTGGTCTTCAAACCGCACCCCTCCGCCCCGGCGGCCTACTCCCGGCGGGCGGAGGCGGAGGCCGAACGCCTCGGGGCGCGGCTGACGGTGCTGGACGCGCCCGTACTGGCGGAGACCCTGTACGAGCGGCTGCGCCCCGCGCTGGTGGCGGGCTGCTTCTCCACGGGGCTGCTCACGGCGCGGGCCCTGTACGGGATCCCGGTCGCGCGCACCGGGACCGGCCCGCTGCTGGCCCGCCTGGCCCCGTACCAGAACAGCAACCGGATCCCGCTGACGCTGGTGGACGCGCTGGTCCCGGACCTGGCGGCGGCGCCGGGCGACGGGCCCGGCGCCCCGGAGGACCTGCCCGGTCTGGTCACCGCCGTCGGCTTCGCCATGCAGCCGCGGGTCCTCGCCGACCGGCGGGAGCGGGCCGAGGCCCATCTGGCCCGGTACCTGGGCGGGCGGACCCGGCACTACTTCAACCGGCGCCGGCTCACCACGCTGGGCCTGCCGGGCGGGATCCCCGCGCAGCTGTCCTTCCTGCCCCGCAGCCCCGCCGTGCGCCGGGTCGTGCACCGACTGCGGCGGGGTCTGCGCCGGGTCAGCTGACGGCGAGCTTCGCGGCGAAGCCCAGGAAGATCACGCCGGCCGCCGAGGTGGCCCCGGCAGCGAGCCGCTTGCGGCGGCGGAAGGCTGCGGAGAGGCGGGTGCCGGTGAATATCAGGGTGGACAGGTACAGGAAGCTGACCAGCTGGGAGACGGTCCCCAGCAGCAGGAAGGACAGTGCGGGGTAGGAGTAGTGGGGGTCCACGAACTGCACGAAGAAGGACAGCAGGAAGAGGATCGCCTTCGGGTTGAGCAGGCTCACCACCAGCGCCCGCCGGAACGGCCGCTCGGCGGCGGCGCCGGCGGCCTCCTCCCCGGCCGGGGCCTCCTCGTCGCGCGAGCGGCGGCTGCGCCACATGGCCAGGGCGCCTCGCAGCATGCCCACGGCCAGCCATCCGAGGTACCCGGCGCCGAGCACCTTGACCGCGGTGAACAGCACGGGGCTGGTCTGGAGCAGCGCGCCCGCGCCGACGGCGGCCAGCACCATCAGCACGGTGTCTCCGGTGAACACCCCGGAGGCGGCCTTGTAGCCCTCCTTCACCCCGCGCCGCGAGGCCACGGAGAGCACGTAGAGGGAGTTCGGTCCCGGCAGCAGCACGATCAGCACGA
Source organism: Streptomyces sp. NPDC004667 (assembly GCF_040609475.1). Taxonomy (NCBI): domain Bacteria; kingdom Bacillati; phylum Actinomycetota; class Actinomycetes; order Kitasatosporales; family Streptomycetaceae; genus Streptomyces; species Streptomyces sp. NPDC004667. The sequence goes on from NZ_JBEXKC010000019.1 coordinate 4,415, forward strand.
CGGCGGCGAGATACGTAGGAAGATCTGTCACACCCAGCATGTGCAGGAGTGTCCCATGGGGACGCACCTGTCGCGCCAGTGAATTCCGTCGCATCCGCCGGCTCGTACGCCGGCCCGTCCGTCGGCCCGTCCGTCAGCTCGGCTCGTACGCCCCCCAGACCTCCCGCAGCACCCCGCACACCTCCCCCACCGTGGCCCGCGCCCGCAGCGCCTCCTTCATCGGGGGGAGCACGTTCTCGGTCCCGGCCGCCGCCCGGCGCAGCGCGGCCAGCGTCCGGTCCACCGCCGCCCCGTCCCGCCCGGCCCGCAGCCGTGCGAGCGCCGCGCACTGGCGGGCCTCGATCGCCGGGTCCACCCGCAGCGGCTCGTAGGGCTCCTCCCGGTCGAGGGCGAACCGGTTGACCCCGACGACCACCCGCTCCCCGGCCTCCTGCTCCCGCACGATCCGGTACGCGTTGGCCTCGATCTCCCCCTTCTGGAAGCCGGCCTCGATCGCCGCGACCGCCCCGCCCAGCTCCTCGATCCTGCGCATCAGGGCGAGCGCGGCCGCCTCCACCTCGTCGGTCATCCGCTCGACCGCGTACGAACCGGCGAAGGGGTCGGCGGTGTGCGGGACGTCGGTCTCGTACGCGAGCACCTGCTGGGTGCGCAGCGCGAGGCGGGCCGACTTCTCCGTGGGCAGGGCGATGGCCTCGTCGAAGGAGTTGGTGTGCAGGGACTGCGTGCCCCCCAGTACGGCGGCCAGCGCCTGCACGGCCACCCGTACGAGGTTCAGCTCCGGCTGCTGCGCCGTCAGCTGGACCCCGGCGGTCTGGGTGTGGAAGCGCAGCATCAGCGACTTGGGGTCGCGCGCGCCGAACTCCTCGCGCATCAGGCGGGCCCAGATCCGCCGGGCCGCCCGGAATTTGGCGACCTCCTCCAGCAGGGTGGTGCGGGCGACGAAGAAGAACGACAGCCGGGGCGCGAACGCGTCGACCTCCATGCCGGCCGCCAGCGCGGCACGGACGTACGCGACGGCGTCGGCGAGGGTGAAGGCGATCTCCTGTACGGGCGAGGCCCCGGCCTCGGCCATGTGGTAGCCGGAGACGGAGATGGTGTTCCACTTCGGGATCTCGGCGCGGCAGTAGCGGAAGGTGTCGGCGGTCAGCCGCAGGGAGGGGCCGGGCGGGAAGATGTACGTCCCGCGCGCGATGTACTCCTTGAGGATGTCGTTCTGTACGGTCCCGGTCAGCAGCGCGGGATCGATGCCCCGCTCCTCGGCGACGAGCTGGTACATGAGCAGCAGCAGGGCGGCCGGGGCGTTGATGGTCATCGAGGTGGAGATCCGGTCCAGGGGGATCCCCTCGAAGAGCGTGCGCATGTCCTCGACGGAGTCCACGGCCACCCCGACCTTGCCGACCTCGCCGCGGGCGAGCGGGGCGTCGGAGTCGTGCCCCATCTGGGTGGGCAGGTCGAAGGCCACGGACAGCCCGGTCCCGCCGCCCTCGATGAGCCGGCGGTAGCGGGCGTTGGACTCGGCGGCCGTGCCGAACCCGGCGTACTGGCGCATCGTCCAGGGGCGCCCGGTGTACATGGTGGGGTGGATCCCCCGGGTGTACGGGTACGCCCCCGGCTCCCCCAGGCTCACCGCCGGGTCCCAGCCCGCCAGGTCCCCGGGCCCGTAGACGGGTTCGATCGGGATGCCACTCTCGCTGCGTGGTGCGGGACGGACCATGACGCGATTCCTCCGTGTCCGTGCTGCCGGCCGGCCGGGGGCTGGTACAACCGTGCCCGCGGCGGCCGCTGGTCACAATGGGGCAACAACGCGTGAACGTCCGCAACTTTCCACGCCAGCGAAGCATCACCCAGATACACGACGTCGAAATCGGGGGACCGCGATGCACCGCCAGAGAGTCATGATCCGTACGCTCGGCCTGGCCGCGGCCGTCGCGCTCGCCGCGACCGGCTGCGGCCCCCAGAAGTCAGGCGCCGGACCGGCGTCGCCCTCCTCGCCGGTGGCGGGTGCTTCGCCCGCGGCCTCCCCCTCCACGCCGGACGACGGCAAGGCGGGGGCGTCCTCGCCCGCGGCGTCCCCGTCGCAGCCGTCCTCCTCCCCGTCGGCCTCCGCGTCGTCCTCCTCCCCCGGGGTGAAGCCGATCATGGCGAACGGGGACGAGAGCGAGCAGATCCGCGAGCTCCAGGCGCGGCTGCGCCAGCTCAAGCTGGTCTCGACGGCGCCCACCGGCTTCTACGGCTCCAAGACGACCGCCGCGGTCAAGAGCTTCCAGTCCCAGCACGGGCTGGGCGCCACCGGTTCGGTGGACGAGGCCACCTGGCAGAAGGTCCAGGGCCTCACCAAGAAGCCGACGGAGGACGAGCTGCGTCCGCCGACGACCAACGAGGTCGACGCCCCGGACCCGCGCTGCATGCAGGGCCGGGTCATGTGCATCAGCAAGGAGAGCCGCACCCTCGCCTGGATGATCGACGGCAAGGTGGTCTCCACCATGGACGTGCGCTTCGGTTCGGAGAACACCCCGACCCGCGAGGGCGAGTTCCAGGTGGGGTGGAAGGCCAAGGAGTGGACGTCGACGATCTACCACACGTCGATGCCGTACTCGATGTTCTTCAGCGAGGGCCAGGCGGTCCACTACTCGTCGGACTTCGCGGCCCGCGGCTACGCCGGCGCCTCGCACGGCTGCGTGAACGTCCGCGACAAGGCCAAGCTGTCGGCGCTGTTCGACCAGGTGAAGGTGGGCGACAAGGTCGTCGTCTACTGGTGAACCCGGTAGCGGATTGAGGGCGCGGGCAGGGCCGGGGGAACGTGCCCCGCCCGCGCCGGTTGCGCAGAGCCCAGGGGTACGGGGGGAACCCCGGCTCATGCGCGGCCGATGACCAGTCGGCTCAATATGTACTGCGCCGGGGGTGCGGAAAGTGTTACTGCCCTCCGTGCGGGGCGTTGCCCTGACGTTTCGGCGGCCGGAGCGGACCCCCGATCCGGGCCGGAAACTACGGCGATTTTCAGCCAGGCGGCAGCACGGAGCCACGCGGCAGCGCGGAGCCGCGGCGGAGCCAGTGGGGAACCGACGGGTCCGGGATCAGCGGGTGCGGAAGCCGAGCGCGCCGCCCGCCTTCGGCGTCTGCGTCGGGAGCAGGGCGCTGCCCGGGTCGACGGTGCCGCTCTGCGGCAGGCCGTCGCGGACCCCGTCCAGCAGGGCCTCGCAGAAGCGCGCGATCTTCGCCGGGGTGCCGGCGAGCCTGGAGAGGCGCTCGCGGCGGTCGTCGTCCATCCGGCCCGAGCGGTAGGCCTGGCACAGGTCGGCGGGCTTGACCTGGGTGTCCGGCTCGCGGTCCTTGCCGCCGGTCTGCTTGTCGGTGACCTTGTCGCGACCGCCGTCCGTACCGGTCCCCGCACCGAATCCCGCACCCGTGCCCGTGGTGCCGGGCGGCAGCGACAGGCTGCCCGAGGGGGCGCCGGGGGGCGTACGGGTCTCCGTACCGGGCATCCGGGAGGCGCCCTGACCGGCGGGCGGCACGCTCTCGCCGCTGCGCGGCGGGGTGGGGCGCGGCTGCGGGACGAGGTCGGGGCCGGCGGTGTCCGCGGCGGGCGCCGGATCGGGACCGGCGCTGATCGAGACGGCGGGAGCGGGGCCCGCGGTGTGATGCGTCACACCGTCCAGCAGGCCACCGGCCGCGGCGGCGGCGATCCCGCCGACGGCGACGCCCGCCAGCGCGGCGGCCAGCCCGAAGCGCACGGGGGCTCCGCCGCGCCGCTGCGCGGGGATCCGTACGCGGGGGAACGGAGCCAGGTCGACCAGCGGTTCGCCGTCGTCGCCCGCGCCCCGCGCGCCGGGCCGGACGGCCTCGGGCGCCGCGGCGCGCGCGGCGCGGAAGGCGGCCACGGCGGCGGCCTCGCCGGGCAGCTCGCCCGCACCGGGACGGGAGGGGGTCAGGGCGTCGAGGGCGGCGCGCAGCCGGGCGGCCTCGGCCCTGGAGCGCGGGTCGGCGCCGGAGGCGACGGGGCCGGTCCCCGGGCACAGCAGCTCGTCCGCCGCGGCCTTGTCCAGCCACGCGTTGTGCTCGTCGGCCATCACATGTCCTTCTGCGTCCGCCAACGTGAATGCGTCACACCGGTTGGTTCCGCCAGGCCCGCATTCCGCGCGCGCTGCGCGGGCACGGCGTCGAGGTCGCGCTCCCGGGCCTGGTCACCGGCATTATGGCCGACCCTGCGGACGGGATCCGCGCCGCGTTCCGCTTCCCCGTCCACGGGACCCGCGGACCCGAACTCGGCGGTCAGCAGTTCGGCGAGCTTCTTGAGCCCCCGGTGCGCGGCCGTGCGGACGGCGCCGGGCCGCTTGCCGAGGGTCTCGGCCGCGCTCTTGGCGTCCAGGCCGACGACCACGCGCAGGACGACGGCCTCCGCCTGGTCCTGCGGGAGCTGCGCGATCAGCGCCATGGTGCGGCCGGTGGACAGGGCCTCCATCGCCTCGCCGGCCGTGTCGCAGTCGGCGGCGCGTCCGCTGAGCTCGGTCTCGTCGCCGCCGATGGCGGGGCGCCGGCCGCGCATGCGGATGTGGTCGAGGGCCCGGTTGCGGGCGATCCGGGCGGCCCAGCCGCGGAAGCGGTCGGCGTCACCGGTGAAGGAGTCGAGGTCGCGGGCGATCTGCAGCCATGCCTCGGAGGTCACGTCCTCGGCGTCGCCGTCACCGACGAGCGTGCGCACGTATCCGAGCAGGCGCGGGTGCACGGCGCGGTACACAGTCCGGAACGCGCTTTCGTCGCCGTCCTGTGCCGCGAGCACCGCGGCGGTCAGCTCCGCGTCGTCCCCCAGCAAAGTCCCCAACCCGTTCGACGTCCTGTACGTGTGGCGCAAATCCGCACGTTACGGCTTTCACGCACCTCTCGTCCACGAGTTGTACAACCAGCAACCAACCCTGCGCGGAGCGGGGTGTGACACAAAACGCACTCCGGACGCTGACAGGGGTACGGGCTTGTCGCACGAGTCCGTGACGGACGGCGACCGGGGCCTCTCCTGTGGGGGGTGGCGGCCTCGGTCGCCCTCCCCTGCTTCCGGCCCGTTCACACCCCTACCGGTGTCATCCTTTCGGCTCACTTACGGGTGAAATCCCCCTATCGGCGGGACACTCCCCCTCAGAGATCGCTAGCGTGGCGGCACACCCACGCCACGCCCCGAGGAGAACTCCGCTGTCCAGCCACCTTCCGGCACAGGTCCGCGGCCCGGTCTCCGCCCCCGGCACCGGGCTGGCGCACTTCAACTCGCTGCCCCCCGACGCCGCCCGGACGGCCCTGACGCACTGCTGCGGCAGCCCGCGGTGGGCGCAGCGGATGGCCGCCCACCGCCCGTACCCGGACACCGCGTCGCTGCTGGCGGCGGCCGACGAGGCCTCGTACGACATGTCCCAGGGCGACCTGACGGAGGCGCTGGCGCGGGAGTCCTCGGCCGAGCTGGGCCGCGGGGCCCCGTACGCGGCGCTCCTCGCGCTCGACGCGGCGCGGGCGCAGTACGAGCGGACCTTCGGCCACGCCTTCGTGATCTGCCTGGACGGGCACCCGCCGGAGGAGCGGGTGGACCAGCTGCTGGCCGCGATCCGCCGCAGGCTCGCCCACGAGGTGGACGAGGAACGCTCCCTCGCGGCGGACGAGCTGCGCATGGTCGCCCGCTCCCGGCTGGCCCGACTGCTGACCCGGCTGGCGGCCCCTGCCGGACAGGACCCCGACGATGGGCTGTCCGAGGCCGATTCCGGGCTATTCGCCCCCGTGGGATAGCCCGTCCGTGCCTGTTTGATCACACCGATGGACCCGGCGCAAGGGAACCGACAAAGCGTCGCTACGATGTCCGGGGCCGGTGGACCGTACCCGGCCGGGCCCGACCGACAAAGAAGCCGGCTGGCCCCCGCCCCGCTTCCGGAGGGTTTTCCGTGCCGGCTGGAACGTTGTACCGCGGCCGGGAAGGAATGTGGTCCTGGGTGGCTCATCGAGTCACCGGCGTCCTCATTTTCTTCTTCCTGTTCGTACACGTCCTCGACACCGCTCTCGTCCGCGTCTCCCCTGAGGCGTACGACGATGTCGTGGCTACCTACAAGACTCCGATCGTCGCGCTGCTGGAGTACGGCCTCGTCGCCGCCATCCTGTTCCACGCGCTCAACGGTCTCCGTGTCATCGCAGTGGACTTCTGGTCCAAGGGACCGCGCTACCAGAAGCAGATGCTCTGGTCCGTCGTCACCGTCTGGATCATCCTGATGATCGGGGCCCTCTACCCCGTCCTCGGCCACGCCTACCGCGTTCTGTTCGGGGAGTGACACGCATGTCTTCTGACACTTCTTCCGCCCGGGCGATCGGTGACGTCGAAGGCGTCTCCCTCTACGACGTCGAGAACCCGGCGCCGTACATCGAGGCCCCGCGCAAGCGCACCGGCAAGACGCCCCGCTCGACCCGCGGCAACTTCGAGATGGCCGCGTGGCTCTTCATGCGCCTCTCGGGCATCGTCCTGGTCGTGCTGGTCATCGGCCACCTGGTCATCCAGCTGGTGCTGGACGGCGGCGTCTCCAAGATCGGCTTCGCCTTCGTCGCCGGCCGCTGGGCATCCCCGTTCTGGCAGGTCTGGGACCTGCTGATGCTGTGGCTGGCCATGCTGCACGGCGCCAACGGTCTGCGTACCGTCATCAACGACTACGCGGAGCGCGCCAACACGCGGCTGTGGCTGAAGGGCCTGCTCTACACCGCCACGGTGTTCACCATCCTTCTGGGCACGCTGGTGATCTTCACCTTCGACCCGAACATCCGCTAGGCAACGGGGCTGAGGCGAATCCCATGAAGATCCACAAGTACGACACCGTCATCGTCGGCGCCGGTGGCGCGGGCATGCGCGCCGCCATCGAGGCGACGAAGCGCAGCCGCACCGCCGTGCTGACGAAGCTGTACCCCACCCGCTCCCACACGGGCGCCGCGCAGGGCGGCATGGCCGCCGCGCTGGCCAACGTGGAGGACGACAACTGGGAGTGGCACACCTTCGACACGGTCAAGGGCGGTGACTACCTGGTCGACCAGGACGCCGCCGAGATCCTGGCGAAGGAGGCCATCGACGCGGTCCTCGACCTCGAGAAGATGGGCCTGCCGTTCAACCGCACCCCGGACGGCACCATCGACCAGCGCCGCTTCGGCGGTCACTCCCGCAACCACGGCGAGGCGCCGGTCCGCCGGTCCTGCTACGCCGCGGACCGCACGGGCCACATGATCCTCCAGACGCTGTACCAGAACTGCGTCAAGGAGGGCGTGGAGTTCTTCAACGAGTTCTACGTCCTGGACCAGCTGCTGGTCGAGGTCGACGGCGTGACGAAGTCCGCCGGTGTGGTCGCGTACGAGCTGGCCACCGGCGAGATCCACATCTTCCAGGCGAAGGCCGTCATCTACGCCTCCGGCGGCACCGGCAAGTTCTTCAAGGTGACCTCCAACGCGCACACCCTCACGGGTGACGGCCAGGCGGCCTGCTACCGCCGCGGCCTGCCCCTGGAGGACATGGAGTTCTTCCAGTTCCACCCGACGGGCATCTGGCGCATGGGCATCCTGCTGACGGAGGGCGCCCGCGGTGAGGGCGGCATCCTCCGCAACAAGGACGGCGAGCGCTTCATGGAGAAGTACGCGCCGGTCATGAAGGACCTCGCGTCCCGTGACGTCGTCTCGCGCTCCATCTACACGGAGATCCGCGAGGGCCGCGGCTGCGGTCCCGCCGGCGACCACGTGTACCTGGACCTGACGCACCTCCCGCCGGAGCAGCTGGACGCGAAGCTCCCGGACATCACGGAGTTCGCGCGCACCTACCTGGGCATCGAGCCGTACACGGACCCGATCCCGATCCAGCCCACCGCGCACTACGCCATGGGCGGCATCCCGACCAACGTCGAGGGTGAGGTCCTGGCGGACAACACCACCGTCGTCCCCGGCCTGTACGCGGCCGGCGAGGTCGCGTGCGTGTCGGTGCACGGCGCCAACCGCCTGGGCACCAACTCGCTGCTGGACATCAACGTCTTCGGCAAGCGGTCCGGCATCGCGGCGGCGAAGTACTCGGCCGAGAACGACTTCGTCGAGCTGCCGGAGAACCCGGCGCAGCAGGTCGCCGACCTGGTCGAGCACCTGCGCAACTCCACGGGCAAGGAGCGGGTCGCCGACCTGCGCCTGGAGCTCCAGGAGACGATGGACGCGTGCGTGATGGTGTTCCGCACGGAGCAGACCATCAAGACCGCGGTCGAGAAGATCGCGGAACTGCGCGAGCGCTACAAGAACGTGTCCGTCCAGGACAAGGGCAAGCGCTTCAACACGGACCTGCTGGAGGCCATCGAGCTGGGCAACCTGCTCGACCTGGCCGAGGTCATGGCCGTGTCCGCGCTGGCGCGCAAGGAGTCCCGCGGCGGTCACTACCGCGAGGACTACCCGAACCGCGACGACGTCAACTTCATGCGCCACACCATGGCGTACCGCGAGGTCGGCGCCGACGGCAAGGACTCCGTCCGGCTGGACTACAAGCCCGTCGTCGTCACCCGCTACCAGCCGATGGAGCGTAAGTACTGATGGCCACCCCCACCCTGGACAAGATGGAGGCGGCGGCCGCCGCCTCGCCGTTCATCACGGTCACGTTCCGGATCCGCCGGTTCAACCCGGAGGTCTCGGACGAGTCGACCTGGCAGGACTTCCAGGTCGAGATCGACCCGAAGGAGCGCGTGCTCGACGGTCTCCACAAGATCAAGTGGGACCTCGACGGCACGCTGACCTTCCGCCGCTCGTGCGCGCACGGCATCTGCGGCTCCGACGCGATGCGGATCAACGGCAAGAACAGGCTCGCCTGCAAGACGCTGATCAAGGACATCAACCCGGAGAAGCCGATCACCGTCGAGGCCATCAAGGGCCTCACGGTGATGAAGGACCTCGTGGTCGACATGGAGCCCTTCTTCCAGGCGTACCGCGACGTCATGCCGTTCCTGGTCACCAAGGGCAACGAGCCGACGCGCGAGCGCCTGCAGTCCGCCGAGGACCGCGAGCGCTTCGACGACACCACCAAGTGCATCCTGTGCGCCGCGTGCACGTCCTCGTGCCCGGTGTTCTGGAACGACGGCCAGTACTTCGGCCCGGCGGCGATCGTCAACGCCCACCGCTTCATCTTCGACTCGCGCGACGAGGCCGGCGAGCAGCGGCTGGAGATCCTGAACGACAAGGACGGCGTGTGGCGCTGCCGCACGACCTTCAACTGCACCGACGCGTGCCCGCGTGGCATCGAGGTCACGAAGGCCATCCAGGAAGTCAAGCGCGCCCTCATCACGCGCCGCTTCTGACCTTCCCGGTCGTAGTCCCACGTACGAGGCCCCGCTCCCCGGAACATGTCCGGGGAGCGGGGCCTCGTCGCGTCCGTTCACTCCGGGGGGGTGAAGGGGCAAGCGGAAGAACCTTTCATCGGACGAGCGGCACCACGTACGGCGGTACGGTCACCGGCGTCGCTTGAACCGGAGCGCCGTCCGCACCCACACTGAGAGAAGGAGGTGCTTTCCATGTCCGCTCTCGCCCACGAGGCGCCGTGCGACCCAGGTCTCGACGAAGTCCTCTGGCAGGCCTGGAAGGCGATGGACCTTCCGGAGGGCTACCGGGCCGAGATCATCGAAGGGGCCATCGAGGTGTCTCCCACCGGCCGTCGCCGTCACGGCGTACTCACCAACCGCCTCCGCTGGCTCTTGGAAGCCCACCTCGGGGATACCGGTCTCAGGGTGTTCCAGGACGTCAACGTCATCCGTGGGCGCAAGGTCTGCGTTCCCGACCTCTTCGTGGGCCCGGAGGACCTGGACGAGATCCCCGACGAGGAGGGGCTCGGAGTGGACGCCACCCGTGTCCCCCTCGTCGCCGAGGTCGTCTCCCCCGGCACGGACGCCCACCGTCGGGACCACATCCGCAAGCAGCGCTGGTACGCCCAGGCCGGGATCCCCGTCTACCTCGTCATCGACGACTTCGACGAGCAGGGCACGGTGACCGTGTTCAGTGGGCCGGACCCGGAGAGGGCCACGTACGCCACGAAGACCTCCGTCGCGTACGGGACCCCCGTCACCGTCCCCGACGGGGGTCCCGTCAAGGGACTGGAGATCACCGAGGCCCTGACGCGCCCCTAGGTGCGGGAGCAGGGGCCGCTCAGGGGTGGTTCAGGGATGGGCCCGGTGGTTCGGGGGGCTGCTGCGGTACAGAGTTGCGGGCATGACGAACCCCGTGAACTCCCGCCCCTGCACAGCCCGTTGGACCGGACTCGCCGCCGCCGGCGCGGTTCTCGTGGCGGTCTGCGCCACCACTCTGCCGGCCTCCGCCGCGACCGCCGGACCGCGGCCGTCCGCGGTGGGTTCCACCCTGCGCGGACCGGCACCGGTCGACCGTCGGGCCCTCGCGCGGCTGATGACGCCGGACGACGTGGCGAACGGCACCATGGTCCGGATCACCGGGCCGGGCGTGCACCTGACCGAGACGACCGGACGGCTCTCGCGGGACCCGGCCGCGTACTTCCGCATCGGCAGCATCACCAAGCTGTTCACCTCCGCGGTGGTCCTCCAGCTCGTGGGCGAAGGCAGGTTCACGATGGACACCCCCGTCCAGGAGATCCTCCCCGGAACCCTCCCCGCCGGGTGGGCGCCGATCACCGTGCGCCAGCTGCTGAGCCACACCAGCGGTCTCGGGAAGCCGTGCGTGGCCCCCGAGAACCCCGGCTCGCCCACCCCGGACGCCGTGGTCGCGGCCCTCACCGACCCCAGGTGCCCCGCCGCCCAGTCCCCCGTCACCGTCCAGCAGTACAACGGCCTGAACTACTTCCTGCTCGGCCTGGTCGTCGAGAAGACCACCGGCCACCCGTACGCCGAAGAGGTGCAGCGCCGCATCGCCCGGCCGCTCGGGCTGCGCCACACCTACCTCCCCCGGCCCGGCGACACCTCGATCCCCGCGCCCTCGCTGGCCGAACCCGTCGCCGACGACCCCTGGGCCTGGGCCGAGGGCGGCATGATCTCCAATGCCCCGGACCTGGAGCGCTTCCTGCGGGCCCTGCTGGGCGGCCGGCTGCTGGCCCCCGCGCAGCAGGCCGAGCTGTTCCGGATGCCGGCCCTCTCGGCGACCGCGGACGTTCCGTTCAGCATGGGCGGCCTGGCGCGGGGCGAACTGGACGACGGCACCCCCGCCTGGGGCAAGACCGGCTCCAAGGCCGGGGGCGTCAACGGCCTGTTCGGCACCCAGGACGGCAAGCGCGTCCTGGTCTACTCGTACACGGCGGTCGGCGACGACGCGGACAAGCAGCGCAAGCGGGCCGAGGACCTCATCGAAGCCGCGTTCTGACCGCCGGCGCGGGCCGCCTGCCCGCCCCGGTCAGGCGCCGACGTAGGCCGCGAGGTGTTCGGCCGTGAGGGTGGAGCGGGCGGCGACCAGGTCGGCGGGGGTGCCCTCGAAGACGATCGTCCCGCCGTCGTGGCCGGCGCCGGGGCCGAGGTCGATGATCCAGTCGGCGTGCGCCATGACCGCCTGGTGGTGCTCCACGACGATGACCGACTTGCCGGAGTCGACCAGCCGGTCGAGCAGGCCGAGCAGTTGCTCGACGTCGGCGAGGTGCAGGCCCGCGGTCGGCTCGTCGAGGACGTAGACCCCGCCCTTCTCCCCCATGTGCGTGGCCAGCTTCAGCCGCTGCCGCTCGCCGCCGGACAGCGTGGTCAGCGGCTGGCCGAGGCTGAGGTAGCCGAGGCCGACGTCGGCGAGCCGGGTGAGGATGCGGTGCGCGGCCGGGGTACGGGCCTCGCCGTCGCCGAAGAACTCCTCGGCCTCGGTGACCGACATCGCCAGCACCTCGCTTATGTCACGTCCCCCGAAGCGGTGTTCCAGCACCGAGGCGTGGAACCGCTTCCCGTCGCACTCCTCGCAGGGGGCCGCCACGCCCGCCATCATCGCCAGGTCGGTGTAGACGACCCCGGCGCCGTTGCAGGTGGGGCAGGCGCCCTCGGAGTTGGCGCTGAACAGCGCCGGCTTCACGCCGTTGGCCTTGGCGAAGGCCTTGCGGATCGGGTCGAGGAGTCCCGTGTACGTCGCCGGGTTGCTCCGGCGGGAACCGCGGATCGGGCCCTGGTCGATCGAGACCACGCCCTCGACGGCGGATCCGGGGGTCAGTGACCCGTGCACGAGCGAGCTCTTGCCGGAGCCGGCGACGCCCGTGACGACGGTGAGCACCCCCAGCGGGACGTCGACGTCGACGTCCCGCAGGTTGTTCGTGCTCGCGCCGCGGATCTCCAGCGCCCCGGTGGGCGTGCGGACCTCCGCCTTGACCTTGGCCCGGTCGTCGAAGTGGCGGCCGGTGACGGTGCCCGCGTCCCGCAGCCCCTCGACGGTGCCCTCGAAGCAGACGGTGCCGCCGCCCGAGCCCGCGCCCGGACCGAGGTCGACGACGTGGTCGGCGATCGCGATGACCTCCGGCTTGTGCTCCACGACGAGGACGGTGTTGCCCTTGTCGCGCAGGCGCAGCAGCAGGCCGTTCATCCGCTGGATGTCGTGGGGGTGCAGGCCCGTGGTGGGCTCGTCGAAGACGTAGGTGGTGTCGGTGAGCGAGGAGCCGAGGTGGCGGATCATCTTGACGCGCTGCGCCTCGCCGCCCGAGAGCGTGCCGGCCGGCCGGGCGAGCGAGAGGTAGCCCAGCCCGATCTCCACGAAGGAGTCGAGGGTCTGGCACAGCGTGGCCAGGAGCGGGGCCACCGAGGGTTCGTCGAGGGCGCCGGCCCACGCGGCGAGGTCGCTGATCTGCATCGCGCAGGCGTCGGCGATGGAGATTCCGCCGATCTTCGAGGACCGGGCGCCCTCGCTGAGCCGGGTGCCGTCGCAGTCGGGGCAGACCGTGAAGGCGACCGCCCGCTCGACGAAGGCCCGGACGTGCGGCTGGAGGGCGTCGACGTCCTTCGCCAGCATCGACTTGCGGAGCTTGGGGATGAGGCCCTCGTAGGTCAGGTTGATCCCGTCGACCTTGATCTTGGTCGGCTCCTTGTGGAGCAGGTCCGCCAGCTCCCGCTTGGTGTACTTGCGGATCGGCTTGTCCGGGTCGAAGAAGCCGCAGCCCGCGAAGATGCGGCCGTACCAGCCGTCCATGCTGTAGCCGGGGATGGTGAGCGCGCCCTCGTTCAGGGACTTGGTGTCGTCGTAGAGCGCGGTGAGGTCGATGTCGCTGACGGAGCCCCGGCCCTCGCAGCGCGGGCACATGCCGCCGGTGATGCTGAAGCTGCGGCGCTCCTTGACGGTCTGCCCGCCGCGCTCCACGGTGACCGCGCCCGCGCCGCTGATCGAGGCGACGTTGAAGGAGAAGGCCTTGGGCGAGCCGATGTGCGGCTGTCCGAGGCGGCTGAAGAGGATGCGGAGCATGGCGTTGGCGTCGGTGGCGGTGCCGACCGTGGAGCGGGGGTCGGCGCCCATCCGCTGCTGGTCGACGATGATCGCGGTCGTCAGCCCTTCGAGCACGTCGACCTCGGGCCGGGCCAGGGTGGGCATGAAGCCCTGGACGAAGGCGCTGTAGGTCTCGTTGATCAGCCGCTGCGACTCGGCGGCGATGGTGCCGAAGACCAGGGAGCTCTTGCCGGAGCCGGAGACACCGGTGAACACCGTCAGGCGGCGCTTGGGGAGCTCGACGCTGACGTCCTTGAGGTTGTTCACGCGTGCGCCGTGCACCCGGATCAGATCGTGGCTGTCCGCCGCGTGCGGCGCCGGCGCCGGCGTGCCCGTCCTCGTGGCCCTGCTCATCGTGTGGTGTCTCCCTCTGGCTCTGGCTCTGGCTCTAGCTCTTGCGGGGCTGGGTGAAGCGGAGCATGTTGCCCGCCGGGTCGCGGAAGGCGCAGTCACGGACCCCGTACGGCTGGTCGATCGGCTCCTGGAGCACGTCCGCGCCGGCCGCCCGGAGGCGTTCGAAGGTGGCGTCGACGTCGTCGGTGGAGAAGATCACGCCGCGCAGCAGGCCCTTGGCCAGCAGTTCCGCCATCGCCTGGCGGTCGGCGGGCGAGGCGCCGGGGTCGGCGAGCGGGGGTTCGAGGACGATCTCCACGTCGGGCTGCTCGGGGGAGCCGACGGTCACCCAGCGCATGCCCTCGAAGCCGACGTCGTTGCGGACCTCCAGGCCGAGGACGTCGCGGTAGAAGGTGAGCGCCTTGTCGTGGTCGTCGACGGCGATGAAGCACTGCGAGAGGTTGATGGTCATGCCTCGACGCTACGAGGGGGCGGCCGATTTCGCTTCTCCGTTCCTGACCGGTCGCGTGGAGACCTTCGCGACGCAGGCCGGAACCGCGGCGCCGTCCTCGTGGGAGCGGGCCCGGTAGGCGCTGGGGCTCTCGCCGACGAGTTCGCTGAAGCGGGAGCTGAAGGAGCCGAGCGAGGTGCAGCCGACCGCGAAGCAGACGTCCGTCACGCTCATGTCGCCGCGGCGCAGCAGGGCCTTGGCCCGCTCGACGCGGCGGGTCATCAGGTAGCTGTAGGGGGTCTCCCCGTAGGCGGCGCGGAAGCTGCGGGAGAAGTGCCCGGGTGACATGAGGGCGACCTTGGCCAGAGCGGGGACGTCGAGCGGCTGCGCGTAGTCGCGGTCCATCGTGTCCCGGGCGCGGCGCAAGCGGACGAGGTCCTCCAGGTTCATGCCTCTCAGCATCGCACGGCGACTGCCGCGGAAGCCGGGCGAACAGAGAGCTTGAACCTGTTCAAAAAGAGGTCTAGAGTCATCGACGTCAGCAGTTGAACATGTTCAAAGGGGGCTGAGGGCAATGGACCTCACCGTGGTCGCGTACGTCATCTACCTGGTCATCAGCATCGGACTCACCATCTGGGTGGCCCGTACGCTCAGCCGCAACGGCCGCGTCTTCATCGGCGACGTGCTGCAAGGCAACGAGAAGCTCGCGGACGCCGTCAACCACCTCCTGGTGGTCGGGTTCTACCTGGTGAACATCGGCTTCGTGACCCTCTACCTGCGCTCGGGGGAGACGGTCCTCGAAGCGCGCGGCCTCTTCGAGGCCCTCTCGGTGAAGATCGGCGTCGTCCTGCTCGTCCTCGGCGTCATGCACCTGGGCAACGTGTGGGTGCTCAACAGGATGCGCCGCCGCGGGATCATGGAGCGCCGGCAGACCCCGCCGGTCACCCCGCAGGCCTGGACCGCTCCGGCCGGGGCCTGACCGGTGACGCGGACCGCACGGGGCGGCATGCGCCACCTGACCGTCCTCTACGACGCGAACTGCCCGGTGTGCGTGCACATCCGGCACTGGCTGCTCGGGCAGCGCCACCTCGTACCGCTCCTGTTCGTGCCCGCCACGTCCGCCGAGGCGTGGCGGCGGTTCCCCCGGCTCGACCACTCCGAGACCCTGCGGGAGATCACCGTGGTCGGGGACCAGGGGCAGGTGTGGACCGGGACGGACGCCTTCATCGTGTGTCTGTGGGCACTGGCCGAACACCGGCCGAAGGCGAACTGGCTGGCCACCCCGGCCGGCCGGCCCTTCGCCAAGGCCGCCATGTACACGGCCGCCGCCGTCCGGCACGCGGTACGTACCGATTCCGGGGCGGAACCCGGAGAACCGGCCTGTGACGACCAGTGCTCCGTCCCCCGATAGGGTCGGACACCGTGACAGATCAGAAGGCTCCCAAGAGCGAGCAGACCCGCACGCTCATCCTCGAAACCGCGCTCCGGCTCTTCCAGGAGCGCGGGTTCGACAAGACGACCATGCGGGGCATCGCCAAGGAGGCGGGGGTCTCGGTCGGCAACGCGTACTACTACTTCGAGTCGAAGGAACACCTGGTCCAGGGCTTCTACGACCGGATCGGCGCGGCGCACCAGAAGGCGGTCCGGCCGATCCTGGACCAGGAGACCGATCTCCAGAAGCGGCTCGCGGGCGTTCTGACGAGCTGGCTGGACATCGCGGCGCCGTACCACGAGTTCGCTTCGCAGTTCTTCAAGAACGCGGCGGACCCGGAGAGTCCGCTCAGCCCCTTCTCCCCCGAATCGGAACCGGCGCGCAACGCCGCGATCGACATGCACCGCGAGGTGCTGGCGGGGGCGAAGACCAAGGTGCCGGCCGAGCTGGCCGACGTCCTGCCCGAGCTGATGTGGCTCTCGCAGATGGGCCTGGTCCTGTACTGGGTCTTCGACCGCTCCCCCGACAGCGAGAAGACGCGGCGGCTGGCCGAGCGCGGCGCGCAGCTGACCACGCGGGGCATCGTCCTGGCCCGGTTCCGGGTGCTGCGGCCGCTGGTGCGGGAGGTGCACGAGCTGTTCGCGGACTTCCTGCCGGGCATGGCCCAGACGGCGGTCTCGCGCGGCAAGCGGGCCTCGGACCCGCACCCCGGGGAGGAGTGAGGATCCGGGACCCGCTCGCCCCCTCCCCGCTCACCCCCTCACCTCAGCCGCCCAGGACCAGCAGGGCGGCGACGGCCGGGCCGAAGGCACCGCCCAGCTGGTAGCAGAGGGTGAACAGGCCGATGGCGGACGGGCGCTGCGCCGGGTCGGGGGCGGCAGCCACCGCGTGGGTGGACAGGACGGCGTTGGCGGCGCTGGCGGTGAAGACCCCCGCCGCGGTGGCGACCAGCAGCAGCGGGCCCCAGGTGGCGAAGATCCCGGCGAGGGCGGCGAGGGCCCCGAGGGAGACCAGCACCGTACGGACGGCCGCGCGGCTCATGCGGGCCGAGGCGGCGGCGAGCAGCCAGGACAGCGCCGACCCGGTGAGCAGGGCGACCAGCTGTCCGGTCCCGGCGGAGGCGGTGTCCCAGCCGGCCCGGTCGGCGAGCAGCCGGGGCACCGAGAAGAGCAGGGTGAAGTAGGAAGCCGACAGGGCGAGCGCCAGCAGGGCCGAGACCACGAAGACGGGCCGGCGCAGCAGGGCGGCGGGCACGAACCCCTCGGGGTGGCGCCGGACGTGCAGGGCGAGCAGCGCGGCGGCGACCAGGGCCCCGCCGAGGGCGGCGAGCGGCGCGGTCGGCAGCAGGACAAGGGCGGTGGCGAGCCCGGTCAGCAGGGCGGCGCCCCGGCCGTCGAAGCGGCCGGGCGCGGGCGGGTTCGCCGCCCCGGCGCGGCGGCCGACGGCGGGCACGGCGAGCAGGGAGAGCGCCGAGACGGTGAGGGCGATCCGCCAGGACGCCCCGTCCGCGAGGGCCTTGCCGAGCAGCGGTCCGGCGGCGCCGAGCATCCCGAACCCGGCGCTGATGACGCCCATCCGGCGGGCGGTGCCGGCGAGGCTGATGGCCGCGGCCACCAGCCCGGCGCCGCCGGCGGCCTGGGCGCAGCGGCCGAACAGCGTGAGCGGGAGCCACGGGGAGGCGGCGACCAGCAGGGTGCCGGCCAGGACGAGCAGGGTGGACAGCCGCAGCACCGCGCGCAGGCCCCGGCGGCGCAGCAGCCCGGCGAGCAGCGGGGTGCCGACGGCCATGGCCCAGCCGAAGGCGGTGAGCAGCCAGGCGGCGGTGCCGGAGGGGACCCCGAGGGAGGCGGCCATCTCCGGGAGGATCAGCACCGGCGCGTTGGCCCCGGCGGCGATGGGGGTGGCCAGCAGGGCGAGCCACAGGACGGGGACGGGCGCCCCGGCGGGTGCGGGCCCGGCCGTCCCGGCGGCCTTCGCGGTGCCCGCCGTGGTGGTGGTGGTGACCGTCATGGATGACCCACTCCCCTTCACATCTCAACCTTGACAATCTCAACGTTGAAATAAAAACAGAGCCACTGCTTCAACGTCAAGTGTCTTAACGTTGAGGTATTCTGTGGGCATGGAGACGGAGAAGGACACGGTGGCCACGTTCATCGGCCAGTGGCAGACGGAGCGTCCCGACCTCGCGGAGGAGCTCTGGCCGATCGAGGTGCTCGCCCGCGTCCAGCGGATGACGCGGATCATCGACAAGCAGCTCAAGGCCTTCATGGCCGGACACGGCCTGGAGGTGGGCGAGTTCGACGTGCTCGCCAGCCTGCGCCGCTCGGGCCCCCCGTACGCGCTGACCGCCGGCGCGCTGGTGCCGGCCGCGATGGTGACCTCGGGCGCGATCACCAACCGGATCGACCGGCTGGAGGCCAAGGGCCTGGTCGAACGGGTCCGCGACGACGCCGACCGCCGCTCGGTGCGGATCCGGCTGACCGAGCCGGGCCGCGCGCTCTGCGAGAGCGTGATGGAGGAGCACCTGCGGCACTACGCGCAGCTGCTGGCCCCCCTGGACCGGGACACCTCACGGACGGTCGCCGAGGCCCTGCGCACCCTGCTGCTGGCGCACGGGGACACCGCCGCCGACCCGGTGGCTACAGCCAGTTGAGCTCCCACAGGCGCCACACGCCCGTGCCGTCGGAGAGGTACTGCGCGCCGGTGACGGCCTCGCGGGACATGACGTAGTCCTTCTTCTGCCAGATCGGCAGCATCGGGACCCGCTGGGAGACCAGCCGCTGGAGCTCCCGGAAGTCGCCGGCGGCCCCGCCGCGGTCCGAGAAGGACTGGGTGCGGGTGATCAGTTCGTCCACGGCCTTGTCGGAGAAGCCGTTGTTCATGCTGGAGCCCGCGCCGACCAGGGGCGCGAGGAAGTTGTCCGCGTCCGGGAAGTCCGCGATCCAGCCGATCGTGTAGGCGTCGAACTGCCCGGCCGCGTAGGCCTTCTGGAAGTCCGCCCAGACCTCGACCGGCTTGATCTTCACCTGGAACAGGTTCGTCGACTCCAGCTGCCGCTTGATCTCCTGCGCCTCGGCGAGGTTCACGCCGCGCGCGTTGACGCCGAGGGTCAGCGGGACGGGGGCGGTGATCAGGGCGTCCTTGAGGAGCTTGCGGGCGGCCAGGCCGTTGGGCGAGGGATAGGTGTCGAAGAAGGGCGTGCTGTGCGCCGCGATGCCCGCCGGGACCAGCGAGTACAGCGGGGTGACCGTGCCCTTGTAGACGTCCCCGGCGACCTTCGAGCGGTCCAGCACCGCGGCCACCGCCTGACGGACGGCGGGCTTCTCGGCCGCCGAGCCGGGGCGCACGTTGAAGACGATGCTCCGGGTCTCGGTACCGCCGGACGCCTGGTAACGGGTGTCCTTCATCCCGGGATTGAGACCGGCGAGGACGGCGGGCGGCATGTCCCGGTGCGCCACCTCGACCTGGTGGTCCCGCCAGGCCGCGTCGAGCTGCGCCGAGTCCTTGTAGTAGCGGACGGCGACGCTCGCCCGGGCCGGCTTGCCCTGGCCCCGGTAAGCCGGGTTGGGCCTGAGCTCGACGCTCGCGCCCGGCTTGTACGCGACCAGGGAGTACGGGCCGCAGCCGTCGGCCTTGCCGTCGACGCGGAGCTCCTTGGCCGGGTACGTGTCCTTGTCGACGATCGAGGCGGCGCCCGTCGCGATCTTGAAGGGGAAGGTGGCGTCGCGGGCGGAGAGGTTGAAGGTGACCGTGCGGCCTTCGGCCTCGACCGACTGCAGGGTGTTGAAGAGCGGGGCCGGCCCCTGGTCCGAGTTGATCTGCTTGATGCGGTCGAACGAGAACTTCACGTCGGCCGCGGTGACCGCGCGGCCGCTCGGGAAGGTCAGGTCGGGGCGCAGCTCGCACTGGTACGTCATCAGCTTCTGACCGATGAACCGGCAGGTGGACGCGGCGTCCGGGACGGGGGTGTCGGAGCCGGGCCCGATGGTCAGGAGCGACTGGTAGACGTTGCTGAACAGGGCCCAGGAACCGGCGTCGTAGGCCCCGGCGGGGTCGAGGGCGGAGACCACGTCGGTGGTCCCGACCCGGATCGCGCCCCGGCCGTCGTCGCCCTCGGGAAGCAGCTGCCAGGCGCCGGCGCCCGCGATTCCGAGGACCAGCCCGACCGCAATGATCTTCGCGCGGACAGACCGCATCCCTGAACCCCGCCATCCGAACTCGGTATCCGACTATCGGACATCCCATCACGGAAAACCGGCCACGGGAAGGTCCACGATGCCCGGTCGGAACGGGTCAGGCCTGGTATGAGGCGAGTTCCACCACCGTGATGTCGGACGGCGCTCCGACCCGGACGGGCGGGCCCCAGGCGCCGGCTCCGCGGGACACGTAGAGCTGGGTGTCGCCGTAGCGCTCCAGGCCCGCGACGGTCGGATTGGCCAGCTCCGCCAGGTAGTTGCCGGGCCACAGCTGGCCGCCGTGGGTGTGCCCCGAGAGCTGGAGGTCCACGCCGTGCCGGACGGCGTCGTGGATGACCACCGGCTGGTGGGCCAGGAGGACCGCGGTCCGGGAGCGGTCGCGGTCCCCGAGGGCCGCGCGGAAGTCGGGGCCGTGGCCCTCGCTCTCCCCCTGCACGTCGTTGACCCCGGCGAGGTCGAAGTGGGGCAGCTCGCGGCGGGCGTTCTCCAGGGGGACCAGGCCGAGCTCGCGGACGTGGTCGACCCACTGCTGGGCGCCGGAGAAGTACTCGTGGTTGCCGGTGACGAAGTACGAGCCGAGGCGCGAGCGGAGCAGGCGCAGCGGTTCGGCGGCGGGGCCGAGGTCGTGGACGTTGCCGTCGACGAGGTCGCCGACGACGGCGATCAGGTCGGGCTGGGTGCGGTTGACGGTGTCGACGATGCGCTGGGTGTGCGCCCGGCCGAGGACCGGTCCGAGGTGGACGTCGCTGACGACGGCGATCCGGAACCCGTGCGCCGCGCGGGGCAGCCGGGCGAGCGGGACCTGCACGCGCTTGACGCGCGGGCCGCGGAGCACCCCGTAGGTGCCCGTCCCGACGGTCGCGAGCGCGGCGGCGGCCGCCACTCCCCCGGTCACGCGCGCGACGAACACCCGCCGGCTGACGCAAACGCCTCCGGCACTCGCGGACTGCGCGACCTCGGGGGTCACCAGGTCCTCCGGGGCCCCGACGCCACCCGCGCCCACGGGCTGCGCGGTCCCGGCGCCGTGCGCGCCCGCGGGCCGCGGAGCCTGCGCCCCGACAGCCGTCGCGCCCTGCACGGTCCCGGCACCCCCCGCACCTGCGGGCTGCGGCTCCTGCACCCCCGCGGCCGTCGCGCCCGCGAGATCCGGACAATTGTCGGACGCCGTCGCGGGGCCTCCCGGGGTATGCGGTGCGCCGGGGCCGGGGGTCGCGGGAGCGGCCTCCGTACGGGCCGGGCGGCGCAGCCACAGGCGGCGGGCCGGTTCGGCCACGAGCATCGCCAGGGTCAGGTACAGCAGCACCGCCAGCCACATGTACCCCGGCCACGCCACCACCTGCTGGAGCCAGAAGGGCGCTCCGGCCCGTCCGGCGGTCAGGGCGGCCAGTGCCAGCAGCGGCAGCGCGAAGGCGAGCACGGTGCCCGTGCGGCGGGCCGCGCCGCCCGCCCGGGTCGTGTCACGGACCAACCGCACCCACAGCCACCGGTGCACCAGCGCCAGCAGGGCCAGTACGGCGGCGACCGCCACGACCACCACGACGACGGTCATCGTGATTCCCGCCGCAGGGCTCGGACGCCACGCAACCCGATCACACCAACGGCCGTCCCCAGGAGAAAGGACGTCACCGCGAGGAGAAGGTGGACCCAGAAGTACGCCGTAGGGTCGCCGGCCGTGTCGAAGGACAGGCCGCTGCCGTTCTTCCACAAGTTCCGGACGAAGGACACCCAGATGAACCAGCTCCACACTCCGAAGGCGAGCAGGAACCAGGAGGCGGCGCGGCTGAGTTTCATGTCCCCAGTATCGGATTCGTCCCCAGGACGGACGCGCCGGGGTGGGCCGTACCGGCGGTGGTTGTCCACGGATGGCCGGTCCGGGAGGGCGGACAGCCCATCGGGATGTACGTTCACCTGCGTGTCTGCCAAAAAGACCGCGTTGACGGTCCTTTCCGCCGCGCTGCTGGTCCCCGCGATGATCGTGTCGCCCGCGCACGCCGCGCCGGCGCCGCCGGCGGCGGGCGCGAAGGGTCGGCCCGCCAAGGCCCCGGCGGCCCCCGCGCCGCCCGCGTCGATGTCCACGGTCGGCGGGGCGCGGCTCGGCCAGCCGGGCACCCAGGTGAACCTGCTGCCCGGGGCGCCGGCCCTGCCGGCGAACCTCACCGGCCGGTCCTGGATCGTGGCCGACGCCGAGACGGGTGAGGTCCTCGCCGCGCACAACGCCCACTGGCGGCTGCCCCCGGCCTCCACCATGAAGATGCTGTTCGCGGACACGGTGCTGCCGAGCCTGCCCAAGGACCAGGTGCACCGGGTCTCCGAGCAGGAGATGTCGGGCGTCGGCTCGGGCAGCAGCCTGGTGGGGGTCAAGGAGGACGAGGAGTACACCGTCCACGACCTGTGGCTGGGCGTGTTCCTGCGGTCGGGCAACGACGCCGTGCACGTGCTCTCGGCCATGAACGGCGGGATCGACAAGACCGTCAAGGACATGCAGGCGCACGCCGAGGAGCTCCAGGCACTGGACACCCACGTGATCTCGCCGGACGGCTACGACGCCCCGGAGCAGGTGTCGAGCGCCTACGACCTCACCCTCATCGCCCGCTCCGGACTGCAGAAGCAGGACTTCCGCGAGTACTGCGGGACGGTGAGCGCACGGTTCCCGGGCAAGCAGGAGGCGGGCCGGGCGCGCGACTCCTTCGAGATCCAGAACACCAACCGGCTGATGACGGGCGCCGGCGGCATCACCCCGTACAAGGGCATCGCGGGCGTGAAGAACGGCAACACCACGATGGCCGGCTCCACCTTCACCGGCGCGGCGCAGCGCGGTGACAAGAAGCTGCTGGTCACGGTGATGAACCCGGACACGGGCGGGGTCAACTCGGTGTACGAGGAGACGGCCGAGCTCTTCGACTGGGGCTTCGCGGCGGCCGGGAAGGTGAAGCCGGTGGGCGAACTGGTGCCGCCGAAGAGCGCGGACACCACATCCCTCGGCTCGCCCGCCAAGTCCCACGAGAACAGTGCGTCGGCGAGCGGGGACGACTCCGGCAGCAGCGGCGTCGGTACGGCGGTCGGCATCGCCGGCGGGGTGCTGGCGGTCCTGGCGGGCGGGGCGTTCGTGGTCAACCGGCGCTGGCCGCGCGGCGGGCGCCGGGGCCAGCGGAGCTAGCTCCGCGCGGGCCGCGGATCTCCCTCGCCGACCGGGCCGCCCCGGCTGCCCTCGCCGTCGTGGCCGCCCTCGCCGTCGTCGCCGTCATCGCGGGCGGCCGTCCAGGCGGAGCAGAAGAGGAGCAGCTTCGCCGAGAAGTTGATCCACAGCAGCAGGGCGATCGGCACGCCGAAGGCCCCGTACATGCTCTTGCCGGCGACCCCCCGCATATAGCCGCTGAGCAGCAGTTTCAGCAGCTCGAAGCCCGCGGCGCCGATCAGGGCGGCCTGGATCAGGCGGCCGCGCGTGGGTTCGACGCCGGGCAGCAGGGTGAGCAGGTAGAGGAGCACCAGGAAGGCGGCCACCACACCGACGAGGAAGGCGCCTGCGCGCAACAGGGCGCCGCCCGCGCCCTCGCGCGGGACTCCGAGGGTCTCGCCGAACTTGCCGACCGCGCTGGCGCCGAGGATCGACGCGGCGGCCGAGGCGAGGCCCACGCCGCCGAGGCCGAACAGGACGAGGGCGTCCTTGCCCTTGCGCACGATGGGGTTGCCCTGGTCCTCGTCGTCCTTGTCCCAGACGGCGCGCAGGCAGTCCCGCATGGAGCCGACCCAGCCGATGCCGGTGAGCAGGAGCAGGGCGCCGGCGACGAGGCCGATGGTGCCCGCGTTGGCGGCGAGCCCGTCGAGGTCGAGCTGGTCGGAGATGCCGGGGACCTGCTCGGCGAGGTTCTTCTGGAGCTTGGCGAGCTGCTCGGGGCTCAGCAGCGCGGCGCCGACGGCGATGCCCACGGTGAACAGCGGGAAGAGCGCGAGGAAGCTGATGAAGGTGATCGCGGCGGCGAGCCGCGCCCAGTGGACGCGTTCGAGGCGCTCGTAGGAGTGCCAGGCGTGGGTCCTCATCGTGGCGGCCACCAGTGGCCCGATCACCGGGAGTTTCTTCAGCCAGTCCATGGGGGTCACCGTAAATGAGCTACCGGAAATAGCCAGGATTGCCGGTTTCTGGGACTACGGTCGTCGATTGTGACTTTTCGCGAAGCGCGCCCGCCGGCCCGCCCGATCCACGCCCTGGTCCTGCGCAGGCTCCGTTTCCGCGCCCTGCTGGCCCTGCGGCCACTGCGGCCCCTGCGTCAGGAGTGGCGCGCGGCCGCGCCGGCGGCGGGCGCCGACTGCGGCGGGACGGGAACCGGGCCGGTGCCGAACGGGTACTCGCGCAGCTTGCGCCAGACCCCGTCGGAGCCCTGCTCGTACAGCGCGAAGCCCTCGCACGGCCAGCCGGCGGCGTAGTCCGCGAGCTCGGCGTACGCCCGGTCCATCGCCTCCTCGGAGATCCCGTGGGCGACCGTGACGTGCGGGTGGTACGGGAACGCCAGCTCCCGGTCGACCGGCCCCCGGGGGTCGCGGACCCGGCCCTGGAGGCGGGTGCAGTCCGGGGCGCCCTCGACGAGCCGGACGTAGACGACCGGCGAGAGGGGACGGAAGGTTCCCGTCCCTTCCAGCCGCATCGGGAAGGACCGGAAGGCCCCGGCGACCTCGGCCAGGTGGGCGCGGATCGCGGGCAGCCGGTCCGCCTCCACCTCGGTGGGCGGTACGAGGGTGACGTGCGTGGGGATGCCGTGCGCGGCGGCGTCCCCGAAGCCGGCGCGCAGCTCCTGGAGCTGGCTGCCGTACGGCTCCGGGACCGCGATCGAAACGCCGAGCGTTACGGTCCCCACGTGTGTCTCCTCCGTCTGTGTGCGGGATGCTGCCGCCTCAGTGTGGCGCCAGCACCCCCCCGACCGCCAGGGGCGCCGGTCCGTCAGTGCTTCGCGGGCAGGAAACCGAGGCGGTCGTAGGTCTGCGCCAGGGTCTCGGCGGCGACCGCCCTGGCCTTCTCCGCGCCCTTGGCCAGCAAGGAGTCCAGGGTCTCCGGGTCGTCCAGGTACTCCTGGGTCCGCTGCTTGAACGGTGTGACGAAATCGACCATCACGCCCGCGAGGTCCGTCTTGAGCGCTCCGTAACCCTTGCCCTCGTACGCGGCTTCCAGGGCGGGGATGCTCTCGCCCGTGAGGGTGGAGTAGATCGTGAGCAGGTTGCTGACGCCGGGCTTGTTCTCCGTGTCGAAACGGATCACGGCCTCGGTGTCGGTGACCGCGCTCTTGATCTTCTTCTCGGTGACCTTCGGCTCGTCGAGGAGGTTGATCAGGCCCTTGGGCGAGGACGCCGACTTCGACATCTTGATCGCCGGGTCCTGGAGGTCGTAGATCTTCGCGACCTCCTTGACGATGTGCGCCGCGGGGAGGGTGAAGGTGTCGCCGAAGCGCTGGTTGAAGCGCTCGGCGAGGTCGCGGGTCAGCTCGATGTGCTGGCGCTGGTCCTCACCGACCGGGACGGAGTCGGCCTGGTAGAGGAGGATGTCGGCGACCTGGAGGATCGGGTACGTGAACAGGCCGACGGTGGCGTTGTTGGCACCCGACTTGGCGGACTTGTCCTTGAACTGGGTCATCCGGCTGGCCTCGCCGAAGCCGGTGATGCAGTTCATGACCCAGCCGAGCTGGGCGTGCTCCGGCACGTGGCTCTGGATGAAGAGCGTGCAGCGGTCCGGGTCCAGGCCGGCCGCGAGGAGCTGTGCCGCGGAGAGGCGGGTGTTCGCCCGCAGGTCCTTGGGATCCTGCGGCATGGTGATCGCGTGCAGGTCGACCACCATGTAGAAGGCGTCGTGCGTCTCCTGCAGGGCGACGTACTGGCGGATGGCTCCGAGGTAGTTCCCGAGGTGGAACGAACCGGAGGTGGGCTGGATGCCGGAGAGCGCGCGAGGACGATCAGAAGCCATGGCCTCATTCTCTCAGGTGCGGGGGCGCACTCCGGCCCCGCGCTGGCCGGAACCCTGCCGCCGTCGTGGCGCGGCGCGACCGGGTCCGGACCCGCTCCCCCGGTCCCGCCCGGCCCCTGCCCACGTACCGGGCGGTAGCGGGGCGGCCGGATCCCGCCCCGGCCGAGCGACCGATTCGCGGGGGTGGCCGGATGCCGCCGCCGGGCCGGGTGCGGGTCCCGGCGGCGGCACGGCGGCTACAGCGGGAGTCCGGGCGCCGGGAATGCGGCCATCAGGTCGCCGACCTCGGAGCGGATCGCGGCGAGGGCCGGCTCGTCGCCCTTGGCCGCCGCGTCCACCGACCGCGAGATCCAGTCGGCGACGACGGGCATGTGCTCCGCGGTCAGGCCCCGGGACGTCAGCGACGGGGTGCCGATCCGGATGCCCGACGGGTCGAACGGCTTGCGCGGGTCGAACGGCACGGTGTTGTAGTTCACGACGATGCCAGCCCGGTCCAGGGCCTTCGCCGCGACCTTGCCCGCCACCCCGCGCGAGGTGAGGTCCATCAGGATCAGGTGGTTGTCGGTGCCGCCCGAGACGAGGTCGAAGCCCCGCTCCAGCAGCGCGGCGGCCAGCGCCTTCGCGTTGGCCACGACCGCGTGGGCGTACGCCGTGAACGCCGGCTGCGCCGCCTCGTGCAGGGCGACCGCGATGCCCGCGGTCGTCTGGTTGTGGGGACCGCCCTGCAGACCCGGGAAGACCGCCTTGTCGATGGCCTTCGCGTGCTCCTCCTTGCACATCAGCATCGCGCCGCGCGGCCCGCGCAGGGTCTTGTGGGTGGTCGTGGAGACCACGTCCACGTGCCCGACCGGGGACGGGTGGGCGCCGCCCGCGATCAGGCCCGCGATGTGGGCCACGTCCGCGACGAGGACCGAGCCCGCCTCCTCGGCGATCGAGGCGAAGGCCGCGAAGTCGATGGTCCGCGGCAGGGCCGTGCCGCCACAGAAGATGATCTTCGGTCGTTCGGCGAGGGCCAGTTCGCGCACCGCGTCGTAGTCGATCCGGCCGTCCTGCGGGCGCACGCCGTACTGGACCCCGCGGAACCAGGAGCCCGTCGCGGAGACCCCCCAGCCGTGCGTGAGGTGCCCGCCCATCGGCAGGGCCATGCCCATCACCGTGTCGCCGGGCTTGGCGAAGGCCAGGTAGACGGCGAGGTTCGCGGGGGAACCGGAGTACGGCTGGACGTTCGCGTGGTCCACCCCGAACAGGCCCTTGGCCCGCTCGACGGCGAGGGCCTCGACCCGGTCGATGTTCTGCTGGCCCTCGTAGTAGCGGCGGCCCGGGTAACCCTCGCTGTACTTGTTCTGGAGCACCGTGCCGGAGGCCTCCAGCACGGCGGCGGAGACGTAGTTCTCACTGGGGATCAGGCGCAGGGTCTCCGCCTGGAGGCCCTCCTCGGCGGCGACGAAGGCCGCCAGCTCGGGGTCGGTCGCGAGCAGTGCGGGGTGACGGTGGTTCGCGCTCATGGCGGCTCCTCCGGGGTCGATGTCGTCTCTCGTCCCCGCGAGGCCCAGGCGAGCGGCCCTGTGTGCGGTCGTGCGCGCACGACTCCCCCGGAGTCGGTTCTCCGTGCGCCAGTCGCCGTGCGTACCGGACACCTTAGCGGGCGCGCCGGAAAGAAGGTTTCTCCGTCCGCGATCCGAGCGACGATAGAAAGGACGCCACCCACGTCACCGGCCAGACGGACGATCGGAGACCCCGTGTCGAGAACTGCTGATGCCATCCGCTCCGCCGACGAACACAGCGCGCACAACTACCACCCCCTGCCCGTCGTCGTCGCCTCGGCGGAGGGCGCGTGGATGACGGACGTGGAGGGCCGCCGGTACCTCGACATGCTCGCCGGGTACTCGGCGCTCAACTTCGGCCACGGCAACCGCCGTCTGATCGACGCCGCCCGCGACCAGCTGGAGCGGGTCACCCTCACCTCCCGCGCCTTCTTCCACGACCGCTTCGCGGACTTCTGCACGCAGCTCGCCGAGTTGTGCGGCAAGGAGATGGTGCTGCCCATGAACACGGGCGCGGAGGCCGTGGAGACGGCGGTGAAGACGGCCCGCAAGTGGGGGTACGAGGTCAAGGGCGTCCCCGACGGGCAGGCCAAGATCGTGGTGGCCGCCGACAACTTCCACGGCCGCACCACCACCATCGTGTCCTTCTCCACGGACCACGAGGCGCGCGACCACTTCGGTCCCTACACGCCCGGCTTCGAGATCGTCCCGTACGGGGACCTCACCGCGCTCTCCCACGCCGTCACCGCGAACACCGTGGCGGTGCTGCTGGAACCGATCCAGGGCGAGGCCGGGGTGCTCGTGCCGCCCGCCGGGTACCTGGCCGGCGTACGGGAGCTGACGCGCGAGCGGAACGTGCTCTTCATGGCCGACGAGATCCAGTCGGGCCTGGGCCGGACCGGGAAGACCTTCGCCTGCGAGCACGAGGGCGTCGTCCCCGACGTGTACGTCCTCGGCAAGGCGCTGGGCGGCGGGGTGGTCCCCGTCTCCGCCGTGGTCGCCGACCGGGACGTGCTCGGGGTGTTCCGGCCGGGCGAGCACGGGTCCACCTTCGGCGGCAACCCGCTGGCCTGCGCCGTGGCCCTGGAGGTGATCGCGATGCTGCGCTCCGGCGAGTACCAGCAGCGCGCCGCCGAACTCGGCGACCACCTGCACCACGAGCTGAACCTGCTGGTCGGCGGGGGTGCGGTGACCGCCGTCCGTGGCCGCGGACTGTGGGCGGGGGTCGACATCGACCCCTCCCGCGGCACGGGCCGGCAGATCTCCGAGAAGCTGATGGAGCTCGGGGTGCTGGTCAAGGACACCCACGGGTCGACGATCCGCATCGCACCGCCGCTGGTGATCAGCAAGGAGGACCTGGACTGGGGCCTGGACCGGCTGCGCTCGGTCCTGGCCTAGTCCCCGTCCGCGTACCCGTCCGCCGTCAGAGGATGACGTGGGGCAGGAAGCGGGCGTACTCGTCCGTGACCGGCCCCGCCGATTCCCTGATCCCCAGGCCCGCCGCCTCCTCCTCGACCACCCACGCGCCGAGGACGACCCGGTTGCCGTCGAAGTCGGGCAGCGGCGCCAGCGCCTGGAAGACGTACGTCTCCCCCTCGGCCGGGACGAACGGCCCGCCCTCCCCGCCCGGTCCGTGGAGGGTGACCCCGGCGCCCTCGCGGCCCAGCAGGGGCTTGGCCGCGTAGCCGGCCGCGTCGGCCCCGGCGAGTTCGCGCGGGCCGTCGAGGTAGGCGGGCAGCAGGTTGGGGTGCTCCGGGAAGAGCTCCCACAGGACCGCCAGCAGCGCCTTGTTCGCCAGCAGCATCTTCCACAGGGGCTCGATCCAGGCGGTGGTGCCGGAGCCGCCCCCGTGGTCGTAGGTGTCCAGGACCTGCGGGCCGAAGGTGTCCTCGGCCAGCCACTCCCACGGGTAGAGCTTGAAGCAGCCGCGGATGAAGCGGAGCTTCTCGTCGACGAACCGGCCCGAGAGGCTGTCCCAGCCGATCTGTTCGACCGACAGGGCGTGGGTCTCCAGGCCGGCCTGTTCGGCGGTCTCCTGGAGGTAGGCCACCGTCATCAGGTCCTCGCCGAGCTCGTCGGTCTCGGAGTGCGCGAAGTGCAGCGGACCGGGCGGCAGCAGCTCCGCCTGGCGGCGCCAGGCCTCGACGAGCCGCTCGTGGAGGGAGTTCCACTGGTCGGCGCCGGGGAAGCGCTCCTCCATCCAGAACCACTGCGGGCTCGCCGCCTCCACCAGGGAGGTGGGGGTGTCGGCGTTGTACTCCAGCAGCTTGGCCGGCCCGTCGCCGTCGTAGCGCAGGTCGAACCGGCCGTAGAGGGACGGCTGTTCGGCGCGGCGGTGCCAGGACTCGGCGATCAGGCCGGCCAGCTTCGGATCGGTGATGCCGAGGTCCGCGAAGCGGTCGTGCTCGACGATGTGCGCCGCCGCGGCCAGGCACATGGCGTGCAGTTCCTCGACGACCTCCTCCAGCGCCTCGACCTCCGGGAGGGAGAAGGAGTAGTACGCGCTCTCGTCCCAGTAGGGGCGCAGGGAGTCGTCGGGGTAGCGGGTGAGGGGGTAGATCAGGCCCTGCTCCTCGACGGTCTTCTGCCAGTCGGGGCGGGGTTCGATGGTGTGCCGCCGCATGGTGCGCTCAGCCGCCGGAGGAGCCGGTGTGGCTGCCGCCGCCGATGCCGCCGCGGGCGACGGACGGCTTGTCGAAGCTGCCGCCGGAGACCTTGCCCTTGGTGACGGAGCCGCCGTAGTAGTAGGCGCCGCGGCCGCCGCTGCCGCACTCCTTCATGTTCAGGTGGTCCAGGGAGGAACGGGAGGCACAGCGCTTGTCCGGCTCGTCGCTGCTGCCGCACGCCACCAGGGTGGCGGCGAGCAGGCCCATGCCGCCGAGGGCGACCGCGCCGGAGCGCATGCGGCGTCGCGCGACGGTGCGGCCTGTGGTGCCGGTGCTTTCGGTACTGCCGGTACTGCCGGTACTGCGGGTCGGGCTGCTGTCCATGGCCGACAGACTAGATCGGGGCGCGGGGGGATGGAATCCGGCCGTCGTCACGCCCTTGTCACGGGTGGACGCCCAGGTCAGGGCCTAGAGTCGGTTCGTGCTGATTGGGATGCTTTGCGCGCTGGGCGCGGCCGTCTGCTTCGGTACGGCGTCGGTGCTCCAGGCCGTCGCGGCGCGGGCCGCGGAGCCGGGAACGGGCTCGGGGGTGGACACCGCGCTGTTCCTGCGGGCCGTGCGGCAGTGGCGGTACGTGGCCGGGCTCGGCCTGGACGCGGTCGGCTTCGTGCTCCAGATCATCGCGCTGCGGCACATCCCGATCTACGCGGTGGGCGCGGCGCTCGCCTCCAGTCTGGCCGTCACGGCGGTGGTCTCGGCGCGGCTGCTGCGGGTGCGGCTGTCGGGGCTGGAGTGGAGTGCGGTGGGGGTGGTGTGCGCGGGGCTGCTGATGCTGGGGCTGGCGTCCGGCGAGGAGGGCTCCGAGACCGGGTCGTTCGCGCTGAAGCTGGGGCTGTTGGGGGTGGCGGGGCTGGTGCTGCTGGTGGGCGCGGCGGCGGGCCGTCTGCCGGACGGCCCGCGGGCGCTGGTGCTGGGCCTGGCGGCGGGGACGGGCTTCGGGGTGGTGGAGGTGTCCGTCCGGCTCGTCGACACCCTCTCGTGGCAGGAGCTGCGCAACCCGGCCCTGTACGCCCTGCTGCTGGGCGGCGCGGCGGGCTTCCTGCTCCTCACCTCCGCCCTGCAGCGCGGCTCGGTGACGGCGGCGACCGCCGGCCTGGTCCTGGGCGAGACGATCGGCCCGGCGGTGGTCGGCGTGGCCTGGCTCGGCGACACCACCCGCGAGGGCTACACCTGGCTCGCGGTCCTCGGCTTCGCGGTGGCGGTGGCGGGAGCCCTCGCCCTGTCCCGCTTCGGCGAACCGGAGGCCTAGCCGGCCCGGCCCGGACCGAGGGCCGGGGCCGGGGGCCGGGGCCGGGGCCGGGGCCGGGGCCGGGGCCGAAGCTGTCCCGCCGATGCCGCGCCCGCGCCCCCGCCGGAGGCCGGGAGCGACGCCGCCCGGCGGCAGGGCCGCGCCCTCGCCGGGCCGGGCGCGCGGTCTCCGATCGGCGGCGCCGGAGGCCGGGGCAGCGCCGCCGAGGCGGATCCGGGCGCGAAGCCGCCCGGCGGCAGGTTCATGGCGCCGGCCGCCGCCACCTGGGTTGCCGAGACCTCCCGCATCGACGACTTTCTCGCCCGGCGCCCGTGACGGCCGACGCCAGGAGACCCGCCATGACACCAACGATGCCCCGTCGCTGGCGCAGCGTTCTCCTCACCCGGGGCAAGGGGCGTGAGCCGGAGGCCCCCAGGCGATCGTGAAGGTCACCCGCGCTCCAGGCCGAGCCGGGCGCGGGCGTCATCGTGCGGGACGGCCGCGGCGGCGCCGGTGGACTGCCGCTCCCGGTAGAGGGCCGGGGCGAGCGCGTCCTCGAGGTCGGCGAGCTCCTGGGGGTTGATGAGCACGGCGGCGGGCCGGCCGTGGTCGGTGATGGTGATCCGCTCCCGGGCGTGGGACGCGCGGCGGACCAGCGAGCCGAACTTCGCTCGCGCTTCGGCGATCGGCAGAGTGTCACTCATGTACAGAACTGTGCACTTCCCGCGCCCCGGGAGACCGGAGAATGCGGCGGTGGGCCCGGCACGCCCTGGTCGAGCGGATCGAGCAGACCGGCGGTAGCGCCGGGGCACGGGGTGCGGGGCAGCGCCGCACGTGCGGGGCGTGCGCCGGGTCGTGGTGCCGGCCCGGCGGCCGGGGTGGGCCGCCGGGGTGGAGGGCGGCAGCCGGGGTGGAGGGCGGCCGGGACGCACCGGCCGGGCTCGCCCCCGGACCGCGCCGGACGGCGTCACGGCAAGGAGGCGACCAGGGCCGCCAGGGTCGGGGCGAAGGCGCTGTCGGACGGGGTGCCGTAGCCGACGACCAGGGCCTCGCGCGGGGGCATCGCCGAGTCGGGGTGGCGGTAGGTGCCCAGGCCCTCCAGCGCCAGGTCCTGCCAGGCGGCGGACCGCAGCAGGGCCCGCTCCGTGCCGGGCGGGAGGTCCAGTACGGCGTGCAGCCCGGCGGCGACCCCGGAGACGGGGACCCGTCCCGCCACCGCCGCGACCAGCGCGTCCCGGCGGCGCCGGTAGCGCAGCCGCATGCCGCGCACGTGGCGGTCGTAGGCCCCGGAGGTGATGAACTCCGCCAGGGTGAGCTGGTCGATGGCGCTCGAACTCCAGTCGATCCGGCCCTTGGCCTCCAGCACCTCCTCCAGCAGGTCCGGCGGTACCACCATCCACCCCATCCGCAGCCCCGGCGCCAGGGACTTGCTGGCGGTGCCGAGGTAGACCACCCGGTCCGGGTCCAGGCCCTGGAGGGCGCCGACGGACTGGCGGTCGTAGCGGAACTCCCCGTCGTAGTCGTCCTCCAGGATGAACCCGCCGCTGGTCCGCGCCCAGTCCACCGCCGCCGCCCGCCGCTCGGGGGTGAGGGCGGCGCCGGTGGGGAACTGGTGCGCCGGGGTCAGCAGCACCGCGCCGGTGCGGGGGCCGAACCCCGCCAGATCGGGGGTGCGGGCCCCTGCCCCGTCGACCCACAGCGGGCGGGTGCGCAGACCGGCCCCGGCCAGCAGGTCCCGGTGGATGTCGAGGCTGTACCCCTCCACCGCCACCTCCCGCACCCGGCGCGCCCGCAGCACCGCGCCGAGCAGCCGCAGCCCGTGCGAGAACCCGGAGCACAGCACGATCCGGTCCGGGTCGGCGTACACCCCGCGGGCCCTGGCCAGGTACCCGGCGAGGGCCTCGCGCAGCACCGCCCGGCCGCGTACGTCGAGCCCGTAGCCGAGGGCGTCGTTGGGGGCGTCGGTGAGGGCCCGCCGGGCGGCTGCCAGCCAGCCGGCCCGCGGGAAGCCCCCGAGGTCGGGGGAACCGGGGATCAGGCTGTACGAGGGCCCCCCGCGCGCGGGGTGGCGGACCCGCGCGGCACCCGCGGGGCGGCGCGGCCGGGCCCGTTCGGCGACCCGGGTGCCGGAGCCCTGGCGGGCGGTCAGCCAGCCCTCGGCGACGAGGTCCCCGTACGCCTCGGCCACCGTGTTGCGGGCGATCCCGAGGTCGGCGGCGAAGGTCCGGGAGGACGGCAGCCGGGTGCCCGGTGCCAGCCGGCCGCTGCGCGCGGCCTCCCGCAGCTCCTCCGTGAGCGCGGCCCGCAGCCCGCGCCCGCCCCGTACCGCGGCCGACAGGTCCAGATGGAGGTCGGCCCCTAAAGTGGCCCAAGATCCGGTCATGGATATGGACCATATCCGCGGGCCGCCCGCTCCGTACGGTGGTGCCATGACCAACGAGACGAAGACCACCGAACTGGCCGCCGAGCACACCCCCCGCATGCAGCTCTTCAAGCAGGCCCCCGAGTTCTACAAGGCCGTCCTCGGCATGGAGATGGCCGCCGTCAAGGGTCTGGACGAGGCCCTGGTGGAGCTGGTCAAGATCCGTGCCTCGCAGATCAACCACTGCGCGTTCTGCCTGGACATGCACACCAAGGACGCGCTCGCGCAGGGCGAGACCGTCGAGCGGATCGTGCAGCTCTCCGCGTGGGAGGAGTCGCGGCACTTCTACACGGAGAAGGAGCTGGCGGCGATCGAGCTGACCGAGGCCGTCACCGTCCTGACGGACGGTTTCGTCCCCGACGAGGTGTACGCGAAGGCCGCGGCGCACTTCGAGGAGGCGGAACTGGCCCAGCTGATCGCCGTGATCGTGACGATCAACACCTGGAACCGCATCGCCGTCACCACCCGCAGCGTCCCGGGCCACTACACGGTGGGCATGTACAAGTAGCCGCGCCGCACGTGCCCCGGCCGTCCTGCGGCCGGGGCACGCCCGTAACGCGGTCCGTCACTCCGGCCGGAAGGAGTCCAGGGCCGCCGTCAGGTGCGCGCGCACCGTCGGGGAGTCCGTGGCCGGTCCGGCCGCCAGCAGGGCCCACCGCTTTCCGTCGGTGGCGGTGATGATCCGCTCCATGCCCCGGCGACGGCCGTGGGACTCGGCGCTGTCGTACTCGTAGACCAGTTCGCAGGCGTCGCCCGCGACCGGGTCGAGGGAGACCTGGCGGTAGGCGGGGGTGCCGTCGTCCAGGCGCTGCGAGGACATCCGCAGCAGCTCGCACGAGCCGGTGGCGGAGTCCTCGGTGACCCGGAAGATCTGGAGCAGGGCGCTGCGGTCGCCGGGCGGGCGGTAGAAGGAGCCGCTGCCGGTCTCGTCGTGGCTGGGCTGCCAGCCGGTGGGAACGGCGACCGAGAAGCCGCTCTCGTTGCGCACCACGGTGTACCCCGCTCCGGCGCTCGCCGAGGCGGAGGCGGAGGCCGAGGCGCTCGCGCCCGTGCCCGGCGGGGAGCTACGGGGGCCCGTGGGCTCCGTCCGCCCCTGCGAGGGCGCGCTCGTGGCGGGCGGACCGGGGGCCGCGGACGGCTCGCCCTTCCCGCCCAGCAGCATCCACGCCGCGACC
This sequence comes from Streptomyces sp. NPDC004667, assembly GCF_040609475.1. Taxonomy (NCBI): domain Bacteria; kingdom Bacillati; phylum Actinomycetota; class Actinomycetes; order Kitasatosporales; family Streptomycetaceae; genus Streptomyces; species Streptomyces sp. NPDC004667. The sequence goes on from NZ_JBEXKC010000019.1 coordinate 39,225, forward strand.
GCCGACCCGCCCGCGACGGCCGCCACGAGCCCCACCAGCAACGGGGTCCGCCACTGCCCGGCCCCGCCACCGCCGCCGCTGCCGCCCGGCGGGTTCATCGGGGGCGGCGGTGGCGGCGGTGGCGCGACCGGGGGGAGCGGCGGGAGCGGCGGCGGGGGCTGCAGGGTCGAGGACGGCTGCGCGGGCCAGAACCCGTACCCGGGCGGCGGCGCGGCCGGCAGGGTCGAGGGCTCGGCGGCGGGCGGCCCGTCGGCCTCCGGTCCGGCGGCCGGTCCCGGCTGCGCGCCCCACTCCCACCGCTGCGACTGCGAGTTCCACCAGGGGGCGCCGGAGGCGCCGTCGGGCGAGGACACCGGTCAGCCCCCCAGCGAGACGAGCAGTTCGCCCAGGGCGGTGGCCGCGCTCACCGACTCGACCAGCGGAGCCCAGCGCGTCAGCGCCCCGCGCAGCCGTGCGGCCATGCCGGGCCGGACCTCCCCGGCCTCCTCCAGCTCCCCGGCGACCTCGTCGAGTTCCGCGTCGAGCCCGGTGCGGTCCTCGCCCCGGGGCAGCCGCACGAGGGCGGACCGCAGTTCGAGGACGGCCTCGAGCAGCTCCGCGGCGCCGGGCGCCGCCGCTCCCGTACCGCCGTGGTGCACGGTGTTGGTGTGCCCGCTGCCGCCGATGCTGAAGGCGCTGCCGCTGATCCCGCCGATCCGGACCGAGGGCCCTTCACCGTCATTTGCCACCGCTGCTCCCCTTTCCGCCGGTACCGCCGCCACCGGCGGTGTTGTGGTGTCCGGTGCCGCCGACGCTGAAGGCGCTGCCGTTCACCGACTGGATGAACACGCCGCCCTCGGCGACGTGGACCGCACGCTGGGCGAATTCCGCCGTGTGCCAGCCCGCTTCGTGCAGAGCGACGGTAACCCCGCTCACCACCCGGTCCTGAATCGTTTTCAGATACCGGTCCAGGTCCATGAGGTGGAAGAGGGAGCCGTCCTCCTGCGCCGCGATCTCCCGCACCGACAGCTCCGGCCCCTCGGGGCGGGCCCCGCCGTGGCCGCCGGTCGCGATCCGCCACCAGCTGGCGATGCCCCGGCCGAGGGTGGCGAGGGCGCCGGTGAAGGAACGGGGGGTGGCGGCGAGCGCCGCGACGGCCTTGCCGAACCAGGTGTTGTGCAGGAGCCGGTGGGCCTCCGCGTCGGCCCGCTGGAACCGGGTGCGTACGGGGAGCAGCACGTGCGGGGCCACTTCCAGCATCAGCATGCGGCCCTGGGTGTGGACCCGGACGAAGACGGTCACGACGAGGTTCTCGTCCCAGCCGCCGACCCGGACGCGCAGGAAGTGCCTGCGCCGCTCCCCGCCCTCCTCGATGGCGCCGGAACGGTGTTCGGCGAACTGCTGCGGGCTCAGTGGGGCCGCGTCCCGGTGCGGCAGGCCGCCGGCGGGGAGGAAGACGCACTCGTCGACGACCAGTTCGCGCAGCCGGTCCAGGACGGCGGCCTCGGCCCGGAGGGAGCCGTGCGGGGACGGCACGCGCAGGGCGTGCAGGAGCGGCACGATGCGGCCGACGATCTGGGCGTTGGTGACGGGCCGCGGCGTGTGGTCGGGGCCGAGGTCCTCCCGGGGGCGCAGTTCGACGGACAGCTGCCAGGGCCGGAAGGCGTCCCCGGCTCCGGTGAAGGGGCCGTTGATGTCGTACATGACGAGCGGGGCGTGCTGTTCGGCCCGGATCCGGTCGCGGACGCGGGCGTAGCGCACGCCCGGCGAGGCCTCGGCGGGATCGCCTGCCTGGTCGGCGTAGCGGGCCGGGGACAGCTCGGTGGCGACGATGCGCGCGGCGTGTCCGCGCTGGAGCCCGACGACGGCCACGACGGCGGCGAAGACGACGGGGGCCAGCCACAGCGCGGCGGGCACGCCGTCGTCGTACGGGTGGCCGCCGTCGTAGTAGCCGTGGGAGGTGCCGGGGGTGACGAGGTCGCCGACACCGGGGAAGAGGAAGCCGGCGAAGTCGCCCAGGGAGCCGTACAGGGAGATCCAGACACCGGCCAGCACGGCGGCGAACGACCACCAGGCGTAGATCCGGACCAGTACGGACAGGAAGCGCAGCAGGACGTTGGTCCGGGCGCGGAGCCAGCGGGCGAGGCTCAGCAGCACGAAGGGGAACAGCAGCAGGGCGAGCAGGCCGCCGGTCAGCAGCGAGCCGACGAACCAGGCGCCGAGGACGCCGGCGGCCCAGGCGAGTTCGATGCGGCGGGCGCGGAGCGCGTGGGCCAGGACCCGGGCAGCGTCGAATCCGTAGGACGGAGCGGCGATGCGCTCCTCGTGCACGAAGAGTTCGTCGATCACCCGGTCGCGGTACGCCGCGTCGAGGTAGGTGCCCGCGCACAGCAGGCGGCCGGCCTCGCTGACGGCCGGGTGCACGGGCGGACGGCCGGCCCGCTGGTCCGCGCGGGGGTCACCGCCGGGCTGAGGGGGAATCAGGTGCTCGGTCACCGGCTGACCTTATTTTCCGCCTACACGCACCCGACAGGTGAAAACACGCCAAAGCGCCCCGGTCGGGTTTGACCGGGGCGCAAGGACGTTCGTACAGGTCAGACGATCAGATCAAACGATCGGACCGGCCGTCCCGCCGGGTGTGGCTCAGATGAGGCCGAGCTCGCGGACCGCGTCGCGCTCCTCGACGAGCTCCGCCACGGACGCGTCGATGCGCGCACGGGAGAACTCGTTGATGTCCAGGCCCTGGACGATCTCGTACTTGCCGTCCTTGGTGGTGACGGGGAAGGAGGAGATGATGCCCTCCGGGACGCCGTAGGAGCCGTCCGACGGGATGCCCATCGAGGTCCAGTCGCCCGCGGCGGTGCCGTTGACCCAGGTGTGCACGTGGTCGATGGCGGCGTTGGCGGCCGAGGCGGCCGAGGACGCGCCACGGGCGTCGATGATCGCGGCGCCACGCTTGGCGACGGTCGGGATGAAGGTGTCGGCGAGCCACAGCTCGTCGCTGACGACCTCGGCGGCGTTCTTGCCGGCGATCTCCGCGTGGAAGATGTCGGGGTACTGGGTCGCCGAGTGGTTGCCCCAGATGGTCAGGCGCTTGATGTCGGTGACGTCGGCGCCGGTCTTCTTCGCGAGCTGCGAGATCGCGCGGTTGTGGTCCAGGCGGGTCATCGCGGTGAAGCGCTCGGCCGGGACGTCCGGGGCGGCGGCCTGCGCGATGAGCGCGTTGGTGTTGGCCGGGTTGCCCACGACCAGGACCTTGATGTCGTCCGCGGCGTGCGCGTTGATCGCGGCGCCCTGCGGCTTGAAGATGCCGCCGTTGGCGGCGAGCAGGTCGCCGCGCTCCATGCCCGCGGTGCGCGGACGGGCGCCGACGAGCAGCGCGACGTTGGCGCCCTCGAAGCCCTTGTTCGGGTCGTCGAAGATGTCGATGCCCTTGAGCAGCGGGAAGGCGCAGTCGTCGAGCTCCATGGCGGTGCCCTCGGCGGCCTTCATGCCCTGCGGGATCTCCAGCAGGCGGAGCTTGACCGGCACGTCCGCGCCGAGCAGGTGGCCGGAGGCGATGCGGAAGAGCAGCGCGTAGCCGATCTGGCCGGCGGCGCCGGTCACGGTGACATTCACGGGAGTGCGGGTCATGGCCTTCTCCGTTAGACAGCTGGCGGTGGGGCGTCCCTGCCCCATGTGCTGGGCCCCAAGTTCTGGGAGGACGCCGCTTCCCTGTCCTTACGAATCTTGACGTGAAGAGACATCCGCGGTCAGGCTATCCGACCCGCGGGGCCCCCAACCCCCGGGTCCCTGTGGTCCACGGCACACGGACCCGCCGGATCGAAGGTCCGGCCCGGTCCGGGCCCCGCTCTCCGCCCGCCCGCGGGCACTACTCCACCCGGAAGATCTCCCCCGTCCGGTGCCCCTCTACCGATTTGACGTAGGCGTTCGCCGCGCGGGCGACCGGCACCGGATCGAATCCGGCGAAGGTGTCCCCGTAGACGCCGAGGGACTCGGTGAACACGGTCGGGCTGACGGCGTTGACGCGCTGACGGCCCGGCAGTTCGATCGCGGCGGCCCGTACGAAGGCCTCGACCGCGCCGTTGGCGAGGGAGGCGACCGAACCGGAGAGCAGGGGCTCCCGGGCCAGGATGCCGGTGATCAGGGTGAACGAGGCGTGCGCGGGCAGTCGGGCGGCGCCCTGGCGGACCAGCTCGATCTGGCTGACGGCCTTGCCCTCCAGACCGGCCCGCACGTCGGCGGTGGTGAGCTCGCCCAGCGGGCGCCACGGGACGGAACCGGCCGCACAGGCCACCGCGTCGACGGGCCCGACCTCCTCGTACATCGCCCGGACTGAGTCGGAGTCGGTGATGTCGACGCGGACGTCCGCGCCCTTTCGGGAGGCGGTGACCACCTCGTGGCCGCGCTCGCGCAGGGCCGTGTGGACCGCGCGGCCGAGCGTGCCGCCGGCGCCGATCAGGAGCACCTTCAAGGGATTCATGGCACGAGCATCACCCTCGCCCCAATGTGAAGTCCAGCTACCTTCACTACAGCAATCATTAAGATGAACTCATGCTCGACGTGAAGCGGATGGTCATCCTGCGGGACCTGGCGGAACACGGGAAGGTGACCGCGGTCGCCGACCTGCACCGCGTCACCCCCTCCGCCGTCTCCCAGCAACTGCGGGCCCTGGAGGCCGAGGCCGGGGCCGTCCTCGTCGAACGGGACGGGCGCGGGCTGCGCCTCACCCCCGCGGGCGCCGCCCTGGCCGCCGCCTGCGACCCGGTGCTGGCCGCGCTGGAACGCGCCGAGGGGGCGGTACGGGCCCTCGACGCCGGGCCGGTCGGGGAGCTGCACGTCGGCTGCGCCCCGAGCGCGCTGGCGACGGTCGCCGCCCCGCTGGTCGCCGCCCTCGCCGCACGCCATCCGGGACTGCGGCCGCGGATCGCGCAGGCCGATCCGGAAGACGCCCTGCCGCTGCTGCGCGGGCGCCGCCTGGACCTGGCGGTGACCTACGCCTACCCGCTGCTCGGCGCCCCGCCCGCGAGCGGCACCACCGCCGTCCCGCTGTTCGACGACCCGCTCTGCCTGGCGCTGCCCGAGGCCCTGCTCCCGGCCTACGGGCGGGACGGGCTGGCGGCGCTGCGGGAGGCCGACTGGGTCTCGGCGCCCGCACCGAGCAGCTGCCGGGAGATGCTCGTGCACGCCTGCCGCAACGCCGGGTTCACCCCGCGGATCGCGCACGAGTGCGGGGACCTGCGGGCCGGGCTGTGGCTGGTGGCGACCGGCCGGGCCGCGTCGATCCTGCCGAAACTGCTGTGCGACGCACCGCCGCCCGGCACGGCGGTGGTGGAACTGCCGGGCCGGGGGCGGGTCCTGGAGGCGCTGGTCCGTGCGGGCACCGAGACCCGGCCGGCCATCGCGGCCGCGCTGGCCGCGCTGACCGCGCTCCCGGTCACCGGACGGTGACGCGGACCGCGCTCTCCAGGAAGGGGACGTCCAGCCACGGCTTGGGCTCCATGACCACCGCGAGCAGCGTGATCGCCACGCCGAGCAACCCGTACGTGATCATGTCCGTGAAGCGGGAACGCACCGCGAGCATCCCCACCGAGGGCAGGAACCGGCGCATCGCGGCGGCCGCGATCAGGGCGATGCCGATCATCAGGCAGCCGACCCGCGGATGCCCCGTCGCCGTGGTCAGCAGCCCGGCGGCGGTGGCCGCCAGGACGCTGAGCATCGGCCACTGACGGGCGGGCGTGGACACCGCCCCGGGGACGGCGCGCCCGCTGCCCTCGGGACGTACGGTGCCCTCGGTGACGGAGGGGAACCGCCGCGACTTCGCGGCCCCCGCCCGCGCCCGCTCCGCCTGCCCGGGGGCCGGCTCCGGCTCGGACTCCGGTCCGCGCTCCGGCCCGGACTCCAGTCCGCGCTGCGGCTCGGAGCCCGGACCGCGCTCCGGCCCCCGCTGTGGCTCGGACCCCGGCCCGCGCTCCGGCTCCCGTACCGACTCCCGTGCCCGCTCGCGCTGCGGTTCCCGCTCCGGCTCCACCGGCCGCCCGGCCGCGCCGGGCTCGTCGTGCTCAGCCCGCACTGGGGGTCCGCTCCGCCGCCTCGACCACGTTCACCAGCAGCTGCGCGCGGGTCATCGGACCGACCCCGCCCGGGTTCGGGGAGATCCAGCCCGCCACCTCGGCCACGCCCGGGTGCACGTCCCCGACGATCTTGCCGTTCTCGTCGCGGCTGACGCCGACGTCGAGCACGGCCGCGCCCGGCTTCACGTCCTCCGGCTTCACCAGGTGCGGGACCCCGGCCGCCGCGACGATGACGTCCGCCTGGCGCAGCAGCCCGGACAGGTCGCGCGTGCCGGTGTGGCAGAGGGTGACCGTCGAGTTCTCGGACTTGCGGGTCAGCAGCAGGCCGATGGACCGGCCCACGGTGATGCCGCGCCCGAGGACGACGACGTGCGCGCCGGCGAGCTCGACGCCGTGGTGGCGCAGCAGCTCGACGATGCCGTACGGCGTGCAGGGCAGCGGGCCGGGCTCGTTGAGGACCAGCCGGCCCAGCGACATGGGGTGCAGGCCGTCGGCGTCCTTGAGCGGATCCATCAGTTCGAGGACGCGGTTGGTGTCGATGCCCTTGGGGAGCGGCAGTTGGACGATGTATCCGGTGCAGGCCGGGTTGGCGTTCAGCTCCCGCACGACCTCCTCGATGTCCTCCTGGGAGGCCGTCGCGGGCAGTTCGCGCTGGATGGAGGCGATGCCGACCTCGGCGCAGTCCTTGTGCTTTCCGTTGACGTACCAGCGGCTGCCCGGGTCGTCGCCGACCAGCAGGGTGCCGAGGCCGGGGGTGATGCCCCGCTCCTTCAGCGCCGCCACTCGGGCGGTCAGTTCGGACTTGATCGCGGCTGCGGTGGCCTTGCCATCGAGAATCTGGGCGGTCATACCGCCATCCTCCCGGATGTGGTGGCCCTGGTTCCAGTCGGCGGCGGCCGGAATGCGCTCTTCATTGCACTTGCACAACAAGTGGGGCCCTCCGTGACAACCGGCTGGACAAGGCCGGTACGGGCCCACCACGATGACGGTCGGCAAGACGATCGAAAGAGTGCCGCGGGCAGTGCCGGGGGGCGTACCGCAGAAGCAGATGTCCTCCGTGCGTGCCGTGCGTCCCCGCACTTCACGGAGGAAAGACCCAGATGAGCTTCGGCGACCCGAACAACCCGTACGGGCAGCAGCAGCCGCCGGCCCCGCAGGGCCAGCCCGGCTACGGCTACCCGCAGCAGGCCCCGCAGGGCGTGCCGCCGCAGGGCGGCTACGGCTACCCGCAGCAGGGCCAGCAGCCGTACGGCGGCATGCCGCCGCAGGCGCCGGGCACGATCCAGGCGAACAACGGCTACATCAACGTCGCGGGTCTTGGCACCGTCCAGGTCGCGACGATGGGCCGCCGCTTCGGCGCCCGCCTGATCGACGGCGTCGCCGTCTCCGTCATCGTGTGGATCCTCATGGCGATCGGCTTCGCCGGAGCACTGGGCCTCGCGGACACGGTCAAGGACTGCGGCACGGACTACGCGTCGGCCACGTACCAGCAGTGCGTCAACGACCAGGCCCAGGCGGCCGGCGGCATGATCGCCGCGCTGTTCGGCATGATCGCCCTCATCGGTATCGCCACCATGCTCTACGAGTGGCTGATGATCGCCTTCGTCGGCGCGACGCTCGGCAAGATGGCGCTGGGCCTGAAGGTCGTCAAGGAGAACACGGGCCAGGCCCCGGGCCTCGGCGGCGGCTTCATCCGCTGGATCATCCCGATCGTCGGCGTCTTCCTCTGCTACATCGGCGCCGTCCTGGTCTACCTGTCCCCGTTCTTCGACAACTCGGGCAAGCTCCAGGGCTGGCACGACCGCGCCGCGGGCACCATCGTCGTCAAGACGAAGTAACCCGCTCGCACACGGCGAAGGCCGCCACCCGCTGGTGCGGGTGGCGGCCTTCGCCGTATCCGTGCCTCAGTGGAAGAAGTGGCGGGTGCCGGTGAAGTACATCGTCACCCCGGCCTTCTTCGCGGCCTCGACGACCTGCTCGTCCCGGACCGAACCGCCCGGCTGGACCACGGCCTTGATGCCCGCGGCGGTGAGGATCTCCAGCCCGTCCGGGAAGGGGAAGAAGGCGTCCGACGCGGCGTACGAGCCCTGCGCGCGCTCGGCGCCCGCCCGCTCGACGGCGAGCTTCGCCGAGTCGACGCGGTTGACCTGGCCCATGCCGACGCCGACCGAGGCACCGTCCTTGGCCAGCAGGATCGCGTTGGACTTGACGGCGCGGCAGGCCTTCCACGCGAAGGCGAGCTCGGCCAGCTCCTCGGCGGACAGCGCGTCGCCGGTGGCCAGCGTCCAGTTCGCCGGGTCGTCGCCCTCGGCCTGGAAGAGGTCGCTCTGCTGGAGCAGCGCGCCGCCCGAGACCGGCTTCAGGTCGCCCGGCTGGTGCGGGGTGCCGTCCACCTTCAGGACGCGGATGTTCTTCTTCTTGGCCAGGATCTCGACCGCGCCGTCCTCGTAGGCCGGGGCGGCGATGACCTCGGTGAAGATCTCGGCGACCTGCTCGGCGAGCTCGACGGTCACCGGGCGGTTGACGGCGATGACACCGCCGAAGGCCGACAGCGGGTCGCAGGCGTGCGCCTTGCGGTGGGCCGCGGCGACGTCCGTGGCGTCCACGGCGATCCCGCACGGGTTGGCGTGCTTGATGATCGCGACGCAGGGACCGTCGTGGTCGTAGGCGGCCCGGCGGGCGGCCTCGGTGTCCACGTAGTTGTTGAAGGACATCTCCTTGCCGTGCAGCTGCTCGGCGTTGGCGATGCCGCCCGGCCGGCCGTCCGTGTAGAGCGCGGCGGCCTGGTGCGGGTTCTCGCCGTAGCGCAGGGTCGACTTGCGCTCCCACGCGCCCGCGAGGAACTCGGGCAGCGCCACCTCGGGGGACTCCGGGGCGTAGACGTCGGTGAACCAGGACGCGACGGCCACGTCGTAGGCGGCGGTGTGCTGGAACGCCTCGGCCGCGAGCCGCTTGCGGGCGGTCAGGTCGAAACCGCCGCCCTGGGCGGCCGCGAGGACGTCGGCGTAGCGGGCGGGGCTGGTGACGACGGCGACCGACGGGTGGTTCTTGGCGGCGGCGCGGACCATCGACGGGCCGCCGATGTCGATCTGCTCGACGCACTCGTCGGGGGTGGCGCCGGAGGCGACGGTCTCCCGGAACGGGTAGAGGTTGACGATCACCAGGTCGAAGGGCTCGACGCCCAGCTCGGCGAGCTGGTTGCGGTGGTCCTCCAGGCGCAGGTCGGCGAGGATGCCGGCGTGCACGCGCGGGTGGAGGGTCTTGACTCGGCCGTCGAGGCACTCGGGGAAGCCGGTCAGCTCCTCGACCTTGGTGACGGGCACCCCGGCGGCGGCGATCTTCGACGCGGTGGAGCCGGTGGAGACGAGCGAGACGCCCGCCTCGTGCAGGCCGCGGGCCAGCTCTTCCAGTCCCGTCTTGTCGTAGACGCTGACGAGCGCACGCCGGATCGGCCGCTGGGTGGTGGTCGGGTCGTTGCTCTGTGCGGAGTCTGCGGCGGTCACTGGATTGTTACCTTTCGTCCCTCAATGCGGTAGCCGTGCCGGGCCAGGCGCCCCACGACGTCGACGAGCAGCTGGCGCTCGACTTCCTTGATGCGCTCATGGAGAGCGGCTTCGTCCTCGCCGTCCCGGATCTCGACGACACCCTGGGCGATGATCGGACCGGTGTCCACGCCGGAGTCCACGAAGTGGACGGTGCAGCCGGTGACCTTCGCCCCGTAGGCGAGGGCGTCCCGTACGCCGTGCGCGCCGGGGAAGGCCGGGAGGAGGGCGGGGTGGGTGTTGACGAACCGGCCGCCGAAGCGGTCGATGAAGTTCTTGCCGACGATCTTCATGAACCCGGCGGAGACCACGAGGTCCGGCGCGTGCGCGTCCGTCGCCTCGGTCAGGGCCGCGTCCCACTCCTCGCGGCTGCCGTAGTCCTTGACCGGGCACACGAAAGTGGGGATCCCGGCCTTCTCGGCCCGTTCGAGGCCTGCGATGTTCGCGCGGTCGGCCCCCACGGCGACGACCTCGGCGCCGAATCCCTCGGCTCCGCCGGGGTGCGCGTCGATGGCATCGAGCAGGGCCTGGAGGTTGGTGCCGGAGCCGGAGACCAGCACGACCAGCCGGGAGGCGGGCATGGGAGGCCCTTTCTTACGGGATTGCCGTCGTTCGTCTTGTGTGGTCATACGAAACTTCGGGGTACCGATATACGGGGAACCATACGAAGCCACCGACCGCCTGCAACGATACCGGCACACGGGACCGCCCCCGAGGGACGGGGGGACGGGCGAGCGGTAGCGTCTGGCGTACACCGCACGCCGGGCGCGCGCCCGGCCCACGACACAGGGGAAGTAACGCACTCGATGCCGGACCGCCGTCAGCCCGACCCCTCGACCGACGACAACCCCTTCGCGGCGCCCCCGGAGGGCCGGCCCGACCAGCCGTGGCAGCCCCGGCAGCCGCAACAGCCCGGCGACGGCGGCGGCTCCGGCGGCGGCCCGTCCGAGCCCGGCGGTCCCGGGGGCCCGGCCCGCTGGGACCCCATGGACCCGCTCCAGCGGCGCGCGCGGTACGCCCTGCTGGCGGGCATGTGGGGGTTCTTCTTCGGGATCTTCGGGATCCCCTCGGTGGGGCTGCTGCTCGGCGCGCTCGCGATGTACTGGGGCATCAGCGCCCTGCGCGGCCGCCCGGAGACCAAGGCCGACCCCACGACGGGCACCCCGGCCAGGCCGGGAGGCCTGGACTCCCTGGGCCCGGCGGCCCGGCCGCAGCGCGCGGCGGCGGTCGGCGGCCTGGTGACGGCGTCCATGGCCCTGATGCTGGCTGCGAGCTCGTACGCGCTGCAGCTGGCATACAAGGACTTCTTCGTCTGCCGCGACGACGCCCTGACCCGCACGGCGGAACTCCAGTGCAACAACCTGCTCCCGGACAACGTCCTGGGCGACGTCCTGAAGGTCCAACGCTGACAGAACCGAGGCTGGCGGGACCGAGCCCGGTCCAAGCCTTGGGGCGCGGGGCGCGGGACGCGGGGCGCGGGGCGCGGGCCCGGGACGCGGGACGCGGGCCCGGAACGCCGGACGCGGGACGCCGGGCGCGGGACGCGAGCCCGGGACGCGGGGCACGGGACACAGGCCCGGAACACAGGGCGCAGGCCCGGGACACGGGACACGGGACACGGGGCGTGGGCCGGAACACGGGACGGGGCACGGGGCGTGAGCCCAGTGCCTCACCCGCATCACCCGCACCGCCCCAAACAAGCCCCCGCCGGCGACGCCTCGGCCCCGGGTCTCGGGCACGGGCCCAGTGCCGCACCCGCACCACCCACACCGGCACGGACAAGCCCCGCCGGCGATTGAGGCGCGGGGTCCGGGGCAGAGACCCGTAGGCGCCCGGGACCGCCGCCGAAGCCTCAGCCCCCGAGTCCGGGACGCGGGCCCCCACCACACCCACACCGGCACAGACAAACCTCGCCAGCGACGCCTCGGCCCCGGGTCTCGGGCACGGGCCCAGTGCCGCACCGGCATCACCCACACCGGCACGGACAAGCCCCGCCGACGATTGAGGCGCGGGGTCCGGGGCGGAGCCCCGTGGGCGCCCGGGACCGGATGCGCGGACCGTCATGGCGGAGGACGTCGCCGGGCCAGCACCCGCACCCCGACCACCGGCGGCAGCAACGGCTCCGCGGGCACCACCACCAGCGGTGCCTCGGGAGCATCCGGAGCCGTCCCGGCCGGCGAGGCCACCGGCTCGGGCGGAGCCACCGGGGCCACCACGACCGGCGGAGCCACCGGCTCGGGCGGAGCGACCACCCCCACCGGAACCGGCGGAGCCAGGGGTCGGGTCGCCTCCCGCAGCGCCGCCCACCGCAGCTCCCGCACCCCGGAGTCGTGCCACGCGCCCTCCCCGCCCCCGCCGGAGGCACCCCGCACCGGCCGGGTCCGCCACACGTGCACCCCCACCGCCAACGGCACCGCCAGCAGCAGCGTCCACCCCGCGGTCGCGCCGCCCACCGCCCACCACACGGGCCCGAAGCCGGCCAGTGCCCGCGACCCGAGCGGCCCGGCCGAAGCCGCCGCCAGGCCCGCCATCGCCAGCCCGCACACCACCGCGCCCAGCGCCGCCGTCAGCGCGGTCTCCCAGGAGGAGACGTCCCGCGCCCGGCGCACCGCGAACCACCCCACGACCAGCCCGGCCGCCACCGGCACCCCGGCCGCCGCCCAGGTGACGGGCGTTCCCGGTCCCTCCGGCGGCAGCGCCGCGAGCAGCGGGAACCTCGGCAGGGCCGGCGCCCCCGTGAAGCCGAGCGGGGTGGCCGTCACCCCGGCCCCCACCACGAACCCGGGCCCCAGCCCGTACGCCGCGCCCCACACCATGGCGTTGGGGATCAGGGCCAGCGCGAGCAGCAGCACCGCGAACCGCCCGGACCACACCCCGGTCAGCGTCAGGAAGGAGGACTGCGTCTCCGCCCCGTGCCACGCCAGCGACGCGCCGACGAGCAGGGCGCCGCCGCCCAGCAGGACGAGGGCCCCGGCCGCGCCCGATCGCAGCGCCAGCGCGTATCGGGGGCGCGCGACGGCCTTCCGTACGCCCCCTGGAATCCAGCCCGGCAGCGGCCCGAGCGGCCTCCCCTTCGCCGACCACACTCCGGCAGCGGCGGCGAGCACCGCCACCAGCGGGACGTGCCAGGCCGCGCTGAGCGGGTCGGCGGGCATCGGCCCCCCGGCGGCGTAGACGGTGGCCAGCGCCCCGACGCACAGGTAGCCGCAGGTGACGGCGGAGAAGACGACACCGGCGGGCAGCACCTCGTCGGCCTCATCGCCCTCGCCGTCCCCTGACGCGCTGCCGAGCCGGGCCGCCCGCCGCATCAGCAGCACCGGCAGCGCCACCAGCATCAGCGGCGTCAGGCCGACGGGTGCGGGCACCCCGGAGAGGGTCTCGTAGCGGACGAGTTCCGTCCCGTGCGCCATCAGCCACAGCCCCGCGGCGAGGTGCAGGGCGCCGCCCGGACCGCTGTCCGGGTAGGGGGAACTGATCCACAGGACGATCACGAGCACGGCCAGGAAGCCGAGCCCCAGTCCGGCGGCCACGGCGCCGCCCAGCACACAGGCCGCGGCGGCCGGCGAACGCCGCCGCACGCCCGCCCTCGGGACCGTCGGCAACGAGGTCCCGTGTTCGGTCACTTGGGTCACCCCGCCATGGTGCCAACGACACGCGCTATGGGCGGGTAACAGGCGAATGCCCGTGGTGTCGCTCAATATACGTTTATGTACTTTTTCGCGCAGGACTGTCGGGTCGCGGGGAGTGTGGCATGACACAAGGCGTCGAGACGACCTCCGACGCGGAGCTGGGCCTGCCGTCCCCCAAGGAACGCCGCAGGCTGCGTGAAGCGGGCCGGCTGACCCACGAGGAGGTCGCGGCGACGGCGGGCGTCACCGCGACGACCGTCCGCTCCTGGGAGACGGGCCGCACCGAACCGCGCGGACGCAAACGCGAGGTCTACGCCGCGCTGCTGACCCGCCTCGCGGAGGCGGAAGCGGAGGAGGCGGAGGCCAATGCCCCGGCGGCGGAGGCGGACCCGCCCGCCGTACGGGCCGCCACCACCACCGCCACCACCCCGCCCGAACCGCCCGGCCCTCCCGAACCGCCCACCCCGGAAGCCGTGGACGCTCCCGCCGGGCCCGCCGCCGGCGCAGCCCCCCGGGCCGGCGCCGCGGGCGTACGGGCGTTCGCGGCGGGCGGTGTCCCCACGCGCGCGGGCGGACCCGGTACGCGCCCCCGCCCGGCCGGCAAGGGCGCCGCCAGGCCACCCGTCTCCCTGGCCCGCCACGACACGAAACACCCCGTCAGAACCGGGGCCGGCGGGGGCGGTCCCTCCCCCGCGCCGGCCGGCCCGACGGATCCGCGCACGGACCCCGCCCGACCCGACCCACGGGCCGGCGCTCCCGCACGCCCCGAACCCACCCAGCCCGACCCACGGGCCGCCGACCCCACCCGTCCCGGCCCCGCACGCCCCGAACCCACACGGCCCGACCCCACCCCGCCCGACCCGCAGGCCACCGACCCCGCCCGGCCCGACCCCGCGCCGCCCGGGGAGTCCGCGCAGCCGCCCCCGACGGAATCCGCACGGGCCTTCGACGCCCTCTACCTCTGCGCCGCCCCCGCGCTCGTCCGCCAGACCTACCTGCTCACCGGCCGTCGCGCCCTCGCCCGGCAGTCCGTCGAGCACGCCTTCCGGCAGGCCTGGGGCCGCTGGCCCGAGGTGGCCACCGACCCGGATCCCGTCGGCTGGGTCCGGGCCATCGCGTACGAGTACGCCCTCTCGCCCTGGCGCCGGTTCCGCCGCGCGTACCGCAACCCCGACCCGGGCCCGGTCGAACCCGTCGACCGGATGCTGCTCGACGCCCTGCTCGACCTGCCGCCCGCGCACCGCAGGACCGTGCTGCTCTACGACGGCATCGGCCTCGACCTGCCCGACACCGCCGCCGAGACCGAGGCCAGCACCCCCGCCGCCGGGAACCGGCTGCTGCGCGCCCACGTCACCCTCGCCGCACGGGTTCCCGGGCTGGCCGACGTACCGCCGGAAAGGCAGTCCGCCGTGCTGCGCGAGCTGCTCGGCGGCCTCCGGCCCGCCGTGCCGCTGGAACCCCGCAGCGCCCCGGCCGGCATCCGCGCCCTCACCGAGCGCACGGCCCGGCGGTGGTCGCGGGCGGCGATCTGCCTCACCGCGGCGATCGCCGTGGCGACCGGGTACACCGCCGTCACCGCGCCGGACCGGTACGTGGCCCCGGTCGCGCCGGGCAGCAGCGTCTCCGGGGTCCCTCCGCACAGCGGCCCGCAGCGGCTCACCGACCAGAGCCGCGAGCTCCGGGAAAAGCTCCGGGGCGACCCGGCCGCCGGCCCCGCCCGGATCTCCCCGGCCCTGGAATGAGGAACGGGCGTGGCCCGCACCCCCTGAGGGGTGCGGGCCACGCCCGTACACGTGCGGAAGACGAGAACGACTACTTGGCGTTCAGGATCTCGCGCGCCAGCTTGGCGGTCTCGGTCGGCGTCTTGCCGACCTTGACGCCGGCGGCCTCGAGGGCTTCCTTCTTGGCCTGTGCGGTGCCGGAAGAACCGGAGACGATGGCGCCGGCGTGGCCCATGGTCTTGCCCTCGGGGGCGGTGAAGCCCGCGACGTAACCGACGACCGGCTTGGTGACGTTCTTCGCGATGAAGTCCGCCGCACGCTCCTCGGCGTCGCCGCCGATCTCGCCGATCATGACGATGAGCTCGGTGTCCGGGTCGGCCTCGAAGGCCTCCAGGGCGTCGATGTGCGTGGTGCCGATGACCGGGTCGCCACCGATGCCGACGGCGGAGGTGAAGCCGATGTCACGGAGCTCGTACATCATCTGGTAGGTCAGCGTGCCGGACTTGGACACGAGACCGATCTTGCCGGGCTTGGTGATGTCGCCCGGGATGATGCCGGCGTTGGACTGGCCGGGGGTGATCAGGCCCGGGCAGTTCGGGCCGATGATCCGGGTCTTGTTGCCCTTGGCGGTCGCGTACGCCCAGAAGGCGGCGGAGTCGTGCACCGCGATGCCCTCGGTGATGACGACGGCCAGCGGGATCTCGGCGTCGATGGCCTCGACGACGGCGGCCTTGGCGAAGGCCGGCGGGACGAAGAGGACGGAGACGTTGGCGCCCGTCTTCTCCATCGCCTCGGCGACGGAACCGAAGACCGGGACCTCGGTGCCGTCGAAGTCGACGGTGGTGCCGGCCTTGCGCGGGTTCACGCCGCCGACGATGTTGGTGCCGTCAGCCAGCATCAGCTTGGTGTGCTTCATGCCCGTGGCACCGGTCATGCCCTGGACGATGACCTTGCTGTCCTTGTTGAGGAAGATAGCCATGTGAGTCTGTGACCTCTGCCCTTACTTCGCAGCCGCGAGCTCGGCGGCCTTGTCGGCCGCGCCGTCCATGGTGTCCACGCGCTGCACCAGCGGGTGGTTGGCGTCCGAGAGGATCTTGCGACCCAGCTCGGCGTTGTTGCCGTCGAGGCGGACGACCAGCGGCTTGGTGACCGCCTCGCCCTTGTCCGCGAGCAGCTGCAGGGCCTGGACGATGCCGTTGGCGACCTCGTCACACGCGGTGATGCCACCGAAGACGTTGACGAACACGGACTTGACGTCCGGGTCGCCGAGGATGATCTCAAGACCGTTGGCCATGACGGCGGCGGAGGCGCCGCCACCGATGTCCAGGAAGTTGGCGGGCTTGACGCCACCGTGGTTCTCACCGGCGTACGCGACGACGTCGAGGGTGCTCATGACGAGACCCGCGCCGTTGCCGATGATGCCGACCTCACCGTCGAGCTTGACGTAGTTGAGGTTCTTCGCCTTGGCGGCGGCCTCC
This sequence comes from Streptomyces sp. NPDC004667, assembly GCF_040609475.1. Lineage (NCBI taxonomy): Bacteria > Bacillati > Actinomycetota > Actinomycetes > Kitasatosporales > Streptomycetaceae > Streptomyces > Streptomyces sp. NPDC004667. The sequence continues at coordinate 55,648 of NZ_JBEXKC010000019.1, forward strand.
AGCGGGTTCGCGGCAGCGTGGTCCACGAACTCCTCGTGACCCGGCTGGCGGAACTCGGCGTTCTCGTCGAGCGAGACCTTGCCGTCGAGGGCGATGACGTCGCCGTTGGCGACCTTCGCGAGCGGGTTGACCTCGACGAGGAGCGCGTCCTCGGCGATGAAGGTCGCCCACAGGGTCACGAGGACCTCGGCGACCTTCTCGGCGACCTCGGCCGGGAACTTCGCCAGCGCGACGATCTCGCGGGCCTTCTCGATGGTCACGCCCTCGTTGGCGTTCACCGGGACCTTGGCGAGCTTCTCCGGGGTCTCCTCGGCGACCTGCTCGATGTCCATGCCGCCCGCGACCGAGGCCATGGCCAGGAAGGTGCGGTTGGTGCGGTCGAGGAGGTACGAGACGTAGTACTCCTCCAGGATCTCCGGAGCGGTCTCGGCGATCATCACCTTGTGGACCGTGTGGCCCTTGATGTCCATGCCGAGGATGTCCGTCGCGCGGGCGACGGCCTCGTCCGGGGTGGCGGCGAGCTTGACGCCGCCGGCCTTGCCGCGGCCGCCGACCTTCACCTGGGCCTTGACGACCGACTTGCCGCCCAGCTTCTCGGTGGCCTCGCGAGCCGCCTCAGGCGTGTCGATGACTTCACCGGCCAGCACCGGTACACCGTGCTTGGCGAAGAGGTCCCTCGCCTGGTACTCGAACAGGTCCACGCGCGTCCGTCCCTTGTCTTCAAAGATTCGCAGTGATTCGCGGTTGTCTGCTATCTGCGTGGGCGTGCCGCGAAGGGCAACGTGACGGCGCTGTCACAGGGGAGGCGCACACGGTGACCGTGGACGCGGCATGTCCGTCTCGCAGGTTATCCCCGTGGGCCGTAGGTCCCTAAATCGCAGATCACACCTGCGCGGTGATACCTGTCACAGATCGCCTCACGGTTGAACTGCAACTTCGTGTGATCTGCCGATTTGCGTCAGCGTCCTCACGTGCTGGGCAGGGGCCGCTTCTCCAGTGCCGCCGCCATCACCTCCGGGAACAGGTCGGGGGTGCAGGCGAAGGCTGGCGCGCCGAGTGCGGCGAGCGCCGCCGCGTGTTCGTGATCGTAGGCGGGGGCGCCCTCGTCGGACAGTGCCAGGAGGGTCACGAATTCCACTCCGTCGGCCTTCATCGCCGCGACCTGTTTGATCATCTCGTCGCGTATGCCGCCCTCGTGGAGATCGCTGATCAGGACCACGACCGTGTCGGCGGGGCGGGTGATCCGGGACCGGCAGTAGGCGAGGGCGCGGTTGATGTCGGTGCCGCCGCCGAGCTGGGTGCCGAAGAGGACGTCGACGGGGTCGTCGAGCCGGTCGGTCAGGTCGACGACGGCCGTGTCGAAGACGACCAGGCGGGTCGCGATCGAGCGCATCGAGGCCAGGACCGCCCCGAAGACGGAGGCGTAGACGACGGAGGCCGCCATCGAACCCGACTGGTCGACGCAGAGGACGACCTCCTTGCGGACCCCCCGCGCGGACCGGCCGTGGCCGACGAGGCGCTCCGGCACGACCGTCCGGTGCTCGGGCAGGTAGTTCTTCAGGTTCGCCCGGATGGTCCGGTCCCAGTCGATGTCGCGGTGGCGGGGGCGGGCGGTCCGCGCCGACCGGTCGAGCGCGCCCGTCACCGTGGCCCGCGTACGGGAGGCCAGACGCCGCTCCAGTTCCTCCACCACCTTGCGGACCACGGCCCGCGCGGTCTCCCTGGTGGTGTCCGGCATCGCCTTGTTCAGCGACAGCAGGGTGGCGACCAGGTGGACGTCCGGCTCGACGGCCTCCAGCATCTCCGGCTCCAGCAGCAGCGTGGCCAGGCCGAGCCGGTCGATGGCGTCCCGCTGCATGACCTGGACCACCGTGGCGGGGAAGTACGTACGGATGTCCCCGAGCCAGCGCGCCACCCGCGGCGCGGAGCCCCCGAGCCCGGCGGACCGCTCCCCCGCGGGCCGTCCGCTCCCGCCCCCGTACAGCGCTTCGAGGGCGGCGTCCATCGCGGCGTCCCGCCCGGCCGGCGCGTACCCCGTGCCGTCGGCCTCGCCGCCGCCGAGCACCATCCGCCAGCGCCGCAGCCGCTCGTCCCCCGCGACGACGTCCGCCGCCGCCGTCTCGTCCGCCGCGACGGCGTCCGCCGTCATCTCCTCGGCCGCCGTCCGGTCCGCCGCCGTCTCGTCGGCCGCCGTCTCCTCGGCCGCCGTCCGGTCCGCCGCCGTCTCGTCGGCCGTCGTCTCGTAGGCCGCCGTCGGCCGGTCCCGCTCCGTCATCTGTCCGTCCCCCTCCGCTCGTTCCCTTCTCTTGCGGCACCGCCCCGCCGCCCCTCCGTACCGGCGCTCACCCCGCCGCGGCCAGCAGCAGGCGGGCGACGGCCTCCGCCGCGTCCGCGCGGGCCGGGTCGAGGTCGGGGGCGAAGCCCTCGGGGGCGGCGCGGGAGGCGGAGCGTCCCCGCCCGGCGCCGGGGCCCCGGCGCACCAGCTCGCCCAGGCTCCGCTTCACCCCGGGCTCGTACGCCCCGAACGTCCGCCGCAGCAGCGGCAGTACGTCGACGAAGGCGTCCGGCGGCACCGACACCAGCCAGGTGTCGATCAGGCCCAGCAGCCGCTCGTCGTGCACCAGCAGGGTGCCGCCGCCCGCGTTCCCCCCGGCGAAGCCCTCGATCCAGCCCGCCGCGTCGGCCGGGGCCGCCGCCGGGGACAGCGCGAGCCCCATCAGCCGCGCCGTCTCCCCGGCCGGGAGCCCGCCGCCGTCCAGCAGCAGCCGGGCGGCCCGGCCGCGGATCACCCCGGGCACGGCGTCCCGCCCGGCCAGCGTCCGCAGCACCCCCGACCAGCGCTCGCGCAGCCCCGGGTCGGCGTCCGCCAGCAGGGCGACCGCCGCGTGCACCCCGTCCACGTGCCCGCGCAGCGCCGCCGCCCCGTCGGCGTCCGGCCCGGCCGCGCAGGCCGCGGGCAGCGCCACGCAGATCCGCTCCGCCAGCCCCGCCGCGACCGTGCCCAGGGCCGAGGCGTCGGTCCCCCGCACGTCCCCGTAGCGCAGCGAACGGGCCAGCGCGGGGAGCGCCCCGGCGAGCCGGGCCACGTCCGTGTCGAGCGCCGCCCGGTCGGCGAGGGCCCGCAGCACGGCGGGCAGCGCCCCGGACAGTCCGGCCAGCAGGCACCGCTCGGCCAGCGCCGTGATCTCGCCGAGCTCCCCGGCGCGCCGGGCTTCGGCCTCCGCCCTGGCGGTGGCGGCCCCCTGCACGGTGGTGCCCCATATCCCGGCCTCGGCCACCCGCACCGACAACTCGGGCTCCCAGCACAGCCGCCAGGTCTCGCGGAAGGTGCCCGTACCGCCGCGCGAGGCGGTCGGCACGCCCCAGTCGACGCCGAGCAGCCGCAGCCGGTGCAGCAGCAGGGACCTGGCCGTATCGGTGTCCTTGCGCAGGTCGAGCTCCAGGTCACGGCTCTGCGCCTCGGCCTTGAGGCGCAGGCCGCGCATCCGGCGGGTGAGGTCCCGCTGGAGCGGAACGGCGGGCGCGGTCGCGGGGACCTCGCCGAGCACGTCGCCGACGACGAGCCGGTCCTCGATCAGCGCGAGCGGTACGTCGGAGCCGTCGCACATGACCGCCCGGACGGCCTCCAGCGTCTCGGTGAGACCGGGCAGCGGGCGGCCCCGCAGGGCGGCCAGGGTGCCGGCGAGGCGGACCGTCTCGATGACGTGCGCCGGGGAGACCTGCCGGTCCTCCTCGCGCAGCAGGCCCGCGACCTTGGTCAGCCACCGCTCGACGGGCCGGTCCCGGGCCGCGAAGAGGTGGGCGTACCAGCCGGGCGAGGTGATGCCCGCGCCGTATCCGCCGGCCCTGGCGAGCCTGCGGTGGGTCCACGGCACCCAGGTGGTCTCCACCTTGGTCTTCGGGAGTCCGGTGAGCAGGGCCCGGTCGGCCGCCGCCGTGGTCCGGGCGCGGAGCGCCGGTACGTGCCAGGCCCCGCACACCACGGCGTAGTCCGCGCCGAACTCCCGGCGGGCGGCCCGCATCCGCTGGCGCATGTGCGCCTCGCGGACCAGGTCGTGGGGCCGGCCGCCGTCCCCGTAGGTCTCGCGCAGGGCTCCCATCGCCTCGGCGAGCGCCGCGAAGGGGGCCAGCGGATCGCGTGCGGCGCCCGCGTCCCGGTGTTCGACCACGTCCTCCCACCAGCGCTCCGGATCGTCGTACCCGGCGGCCCCGGCGAGCGCCGCGAGCGGGTCCACCGGTACGGAGCCGGCTTCGCCCTCGTCCTCGTCCCGCCCGGGGCCGGCGGCCAGGGTGTGCGCGGCGGGCAGGTCGATGAAGCGCACCGGCAGGTCCCGGGCCTGGGCCCAGCGCAGGGCCACCCACTCCGGGGAGAAGGAGGCGAGCGGCCAGAACGCGGCCCGGCCCGGATCGTCCGCCGCGTGGGCGAGCAGGGCGACGGGCGGGCGCATGCCCGGTTCGGCGGCCAGTGCCAGCAGGGCGTCCCCTTCGGGCGGCCCCTCGATCAGCACGGCCCGCGGCTGCGCCGCGTCGAGCGCGGCCCGTACCGAGCGGGCGGATCCCGGGCCGTGGTGGCGCACCCCGAGCAGCAGTGGCTGCGCGGCCCCCGGGCTCATGCCGTCACCTCCCGGCAGGCGCGGTAGAAGTCCTTCCAGCCGTCCCGCTCGCGGACGACCGCCTCCAGGTACTCCTGCCAGACGAGCCGGTCGGCGGCCGGGTCGCGCACGACGGCGCCGAGGATGCCGGCGGCCACGTCGCTTGGGCGCAGCACGCCGTCGCCGAAGTGGGCGGCCAGCGCCAGCCCGCCGGTGACCACGGAGATGGCCTCGGCGGTGGAGAGGGTGCCGCTGGGCGACTTCACCTTGGTGCGGCCGTCGCCGGTGACGCCCTCGCGCAGCTCCCGGAAGACGGTGACGACCCGGCGGATCTCCTCCAACCCCTCGGGGGCGGCGGGCAGGTCCAGGGAGCGGCCCAGCTGGTCGACGCGGCGGGCGACGATGTCGACCTCGGCGTCGGCGGTGGCGGGCAGCGGGAGCACGACGGTGTTGAAGCGGCGGCGCAGCGCGCTGGAGAGCTCGTTGACCCCCCGGTCCCGGTCGTTGGCGGTGGCGATGAGGTTGAACCCGCGTACGGCCTGCACCTCCTGGCCGAGCTCCGGTATCGGGAGCGTCTTCTCGGACAGGACGGTGATGAGGGTGTCCTGGACGTCGGCGGGGATACGGGTGAGCTCCTCGACGCGGGCGGTCGAGCCCTCGGCCATGGCCCGCATGACGGGGCTGGGGACGAGGGCTTCGCGGCTGGGGCCGTGGGCGAGGAGGCGGGCGTAGTTCCAGCCGTAGCGGATGGCTTCCTCGGGGGTGCCGGCGGTGCCCTGGACCAGGAGGGTGGAATCACCGCTGACGGCGGCCGCGAGGTGTTCGGACACCCAGGTCTTGGCGGTGCCGGGGACGCCGAGGAGGAGCAGGGCGCGGTCGGTGGCGAGGGTGGCGACGGCGACCTCGACGATCCTGCGCGGGCCGACGTACTTGGGTGTGACGACGGTGCCGTCGGCGAGCGTGCCGCCGAGCAGGTAGGTGGCCACGGCCTGCGGGGAGAGTTTCCAGCGGGCCGGGCGGGGCCGGTCGTCGGCCGCTTCCAGGGCTTTCAGTTCGTGCGCGAAGGCGTCTTCGGCGTGCGGTCGCAGTGCTTCGCCGGCGGTGTCGGTCCCGGGCATGGTCATGGTCCCCCTCCAGTGCTCGACAGCCGTTCCCGACTGCTGTGTCCACCGTGCACCATGCCACTGACAACACCCCCTGATCGCAGCGTTGTTGCAGGTCAGAGCGATTGTCAGTGGGGGTCTCTACGGTGGTTCACATGACTGGGCAGCAGGTCCGCCTGACGGCGGAACAGGTACTGGCTCTGGCACCTGACGATGCGTCACGCAAGGCGGGAGGGAAGCTTGGAGGGGAGGGTTCGTGGTCGCAGACCGGAGGTTCCGCTTCCGGTGCCGTGTGGGGGTTGTGCAAGGGCAGCGGAAGTACGCCGTACCGGACGGTCGTGGACCTCACCGGACCGGCGTACAAGTGCTCCTGCCCGAGCCGGAAGTTCCCGTGCAAGCACGCGCTGGGACTGCTGCTGCTCCGGGCGGGCCCGGGGGTGGGGGATCCGGTCGCGGCTCCGGAGTGGGCCGGGGAGTGGCTCGCGGGGCGGGCGGCCCGGGCGGAGCGCCGGACGGCCGGCCCGGTGGACGCCGAGGCGGCCCGCAAGCGGGCCGAGCGCCGGGCCGGGCGCGTCGGGGCGGGGGTCGCCGAGCTGGAGCGGAGGCTGGCGGACGTGGTGGGCGAGGGGCTCGCCGGACAGGAGCGGACGGGCTACGCGGGCTGGGAGGAGACCGCGGCCCGGATGGTCGACGCCCAGGCGCCGGGACTCGCCTCCCGGGTGCGGGAGTTGGGGGCAATACCCGGTTGCGGCGCCGGCTGGCCCGCCCGGATGCTTGAGGAGTTCGCGCTGCTGCACCTGTTGGACCGGGCCTGGCTGGGGGTCTCGGGACTGCCGGAGCCGCTGGCCGCGACCGTCCGCAGCCGGGTGGGGCTGCCGCAGCCGGCGGAGGGGGAGGCCGTCGGAGACCACTGGCTCGTACTGGCCCAGTACGACTCGGTGTCCGCGGACGGCCGGCTCACCACCCGCCGGACATGGCTGTGGGGGCTGGGGAGCGGGCGCCCGGCCCTGGTGCTGGACTTCGGCCCGCCCGGGCGGCCGCCGGAGCTGGCACTGCCCGTCGGACTGGCACTGGAGGCGGAAGTCCGCTTCCGGCCCGGCTCGGCGGGGCTCCGGGGGGACCTGGGGGACCGCACCGTCACGGCGGCGGCTCCCGGGGTGCCCGCGGGGGTGAGCACCGGCGAGGCCCTGGAGGCCTACGGGGCCGCGCTGCGGGAGGACCCGTGGCTGGAGTCCTGGCCGGTGGTGCTGGGCCCGGTGATCCCGATACCGGGGGAAGCGGGTGACGGGACCTGGCAGATCGCGGACGTGGAGGGGACGTCCGCGCTGCCGGTGAACCTCGCCCCGGGCCGCTCGCGGTCCGGACTGTGGCAGCTCGCCGCCCTCTCGGGCGGTGGCCCCGTCACGGTCTTCGGCGAGTGCGGCCACCGCGGCTTCACCCCGCTGACGGCCTGGGATCCACACACCGAGGAGCCGGTCGCCCTGGGGTGACCGGGGCCCGGGGGGGGCCGTGCGGAAGAGGGGAACGGCGGATCGGGGCCGGAAGGGCCGGTACCGGAAGGGACCGGAACGACCGGGATCCGCCCTGCACGTCGAGTACCCGGAACGGGGCGCGGGGGCGCCGCCGTACGGGATGAGAAAGCCGGGGGGCTTTGTGATGAACGACAACCACGCCAGCTGACGCATGCCCCGGTCCCGCACAGGGGGCGGGACCGGGGCCCGGACACACACGCACACACACGGACACGGACACGCGAGAAGACGAGGGAGGGGGGTCCGGTGAACGACATCGACCAGGCCGGCGCCACGACGGCGACGGACGGGGACAGGGACGGGGACGGGGAGCGGGACTGGGAGGACCTGGTCGCGAGCGCGCTGCTGGGCACCGGGCGGCGGGGCGGCTCGCCGCGGGCGCTGCTCGGCGCGGCGGCCGTACGGACGGTGCGCCGCCGCGCCGGGCTGCGGCCCGCCGAGGCGGCGCACCGACCGCGGCCCGCACCGCGGGACCCGCGCCCGGCTCCGCCGCGGGCCGCCCGGCAGCGGCTCGCCCAGCTGCTGGCGGGCCGCACTGCCGCGGCCGGCGGCAGCGGGCGGCGCGGGGCCGCCCCGGATCTGACGGAGCTGCTCCCGCAGTGGCTGGCCGCGGCCGGCCGGCACGGCTACCGCGCTCCGGAGGCACTGCTCCCGGCGCTGCTGGACGCGGCGCGGGCCCGGACCGACCTGCGCCCACAGGCCCTGGCCCTGGCCGGGGTCCGGGGGCTGTGGCTGGCCCGGATGAATCCGGACTGGCGGTTCGCACTGCGCGGGGCGGCGGGCGGCGGCGGGGGCCTGCCCGACCCGGCGGACGGCCCGGCGGTGGAACGGCTCTGGGAGGAGGGACTGTTCGCGGAACGGGTCGCCCTGCTCGGCATCGTCCGGGCGCACGAGGCGGCGGCCGCGACCCGGCTGCTGACCACGACCTGGCCCACCGAACGGGCGGAGGACCGGCTGATGTTCCTCGACTCGCTCAGGACCGGGCTCTCCGGGGCGGACGAGCCGTTCCTGGAAGCGGCACTGGCCGACCGCAGCCGCAACGTCCGGGCGACCGCCGCCGAACTGCTCTCCGCCCTGCCGGGTTCGTCGCTCGCCGCGCGGATGGCCGAACGGGCGCTGGCCTGCGTCGGCCCGGGCGCCGTCGAACCGCCCGCCGCGTGCGATGCGGGGATGCTGCGCGACGGGGTGGTCAAGCGGCCGCCCGCGGGACGCGGGGAACGGGCGTGGTGGCTGGGCCAGCTGGTGGAGGCGGCTCCCCTGTCCTGCTGGCCGGAGCGGTTCGAGGGGCTCGACCCGGCCGGGATCGTGGCGCTGCCGGTGCCGGGGGGCTGGGCGGAGGAGCTGCATGCGGCCTGGTGCCGGGCGGCGGTGCGCCAGCGGGATCCGCAGTGGTCGAAGGCCCTGCTCGGCCCGGCGTCGGCACCACCCGCGGCGGGCCCGGGGACCGCCTCGCTGGCAGAGCGGGCGAAGCTGCTGGAGACCCTGCCCGAGGGGGAACGCGCAGACTGGGTCGCGGAGTTCGTACGGGCGCACGGTCTGTCGGAGGCCTTCCAGCTGCTCGGCGTCTGCCGGGTCCCCTGGGCCGGGGCGCTGGGCCGGGCGGTGGTCGACGCCCTGGACGCGGCCCGCGAGGCGGGCAGCTACCCGTGGAGCTTCAGCGGGGTGATGGGCCTGGCGGAACGCTGCCTCGATCCCGCCGAGGCGCCCCGCCTGGAAGCCCTGACCGCCGTCGGGGAGGATCCGCAGGACGCCTCCCCGGGCGCCGCCGCGTACTGGTCGGAAGCCTTCCAGCGCCTGGTGGCCACCCTCCGCCTGCGCGCGGCGATGCTCGCAGAACTGGCCCCGCCGCCCGCCTGATGTCGCTTCTTCCCGGGGGGAGTTAGGTTGCGCGCATGGTGGCATACGAGGAACTGAGCACGGCCGAACGCCTGGTGTGGGACGCGTTCCCCGAGGGACGACCCGTCGACCTGCGGCTGCCCGGTCCGGGCGGTGATGTTCCGGAGCCGGCCGTGCGGGCTTCCGTACTGAAGACCCTGCTGCTGGGCGAGGCTCCCAGGCCACCGGGGTCGGTACCCGCCGTGCGGCTGTCGGGGGCCCGGATCACCGGCCCGCTCGACCTGAGCGGCGCGGACCTCGTCCACGCCCTGCGGCTGGAGGACTGCCGGCTGGACGGGGAGTTCAGCCTCTACGGGGCCACCACCCGTACGGTCTCCCTGCTCGGGTGCACGCTGGCGGGCGGCATCGACGCCTGTATGGCCCGGGTCGAAGGCCGGCTCGAGCTGAAGCGCTCGCGCCTCGCCGGGGCGCTGCTCCTGCGCAACGCCCGGATATCCGGCGAACTGTTCCTGGAGCGCGCGGAGATCACGGCGGACGGCGGCTGGGCACTCGACGCGGGCGGCCTCGACATGGGCGGCGGCCTCTGGGCCTGCAAGGGGTTCACGGCGCACGGAGGCGTCTGCCTGCCGGGGGCCGTGCTGTCCGGGGGCCTGTTCCTGTCCGGGGCCCGCCTGTACCCCCACCCCTCGGGTACCGCCCTGCGCGCGGAGAACGCCACCGCCTCCACCCTGGTCCTCTCGGACGGGTTCACCGCGCACGGCACCGTGAACCTGCGGGGCGCGCAGGTGAGCGGCTCGGTGACCTTCGAGGGCGCCGTCCTGGAGGATACGGACACCGCTGTGGACGGCTCCCGGATGCGCGCGGCCGTCCTCGACTTCACTCCGGCCGAGCCGCCGTCCGGGGCGGTGGACCTGCGGGACGCCCGGGTCGAGGCGCTGCGCGACCGGCCCGGAAGCTGGCCCGCGACGGTACTGCTCCAGGGGTTCGCCTACGGATCCCTCCCGTCGGGCGGCGGCGACCGGCACGAGGTGGGGCGGCGCGTGGAGTGGATACGCCGCGAACCGGGCTACGCCCCGCAGCCGTACGAGCAGCTGGCCGCCTGGTACCGGAAGGTGGGGCACGACGACGACGCCCGCCGGGTCCTGCTGTTCAAGCAGCGCCACCGGCGGCGGGCGATGAACCCGGCCGCCCGCCTCTGGAGCCACGTCCTGGACGTCACCGTCGGCTTCGGGTACCGCCCGTGGCTGGCCGGGGTCTGGCTGGCAGCCCTCACGGCGCTCGGCACCGCGGTGTTCGGCAGTGCGACGCCGACCCCCGTCCAGAGCGGGCAGGGGCCCCGGTTCAGCGCGCTCGTCTACTCCCTCGACCTGCTCGTGCCCATCGGCAACCTGGGTCAGCGCTCGGCCTGGTACTGGACGGCCCCGGCCGTCCAATGGGTGGCGTACGCGCTGATCGCGGCGGGCTGGCTGCTGACGACGGCGGCCGTCGCGGGAGTGACCCGGACGCTCAGCAAGAACTGAGCGGACGGATTACGCCTGGCGGACGTTCGCGTTGACCCAGTCCACGATGGCGGTGGTCGTGGCACCCGGGGTGAAGATCTCCGCCACGCCCTTGGCCTTGAGCGGGGCGATGTCGTCCTCGGGGATGATCCCGCCGCCGAAGACCTTGATGTCCTCGGCGTCGCGCTCCTTGAGGAGTTCGAGCACGCGCACGAACAGCGTGTTGTGCGCCCCGGAGAGGATCGAGAGGCCGATGGCGTCCGCGTCCTCCTGGATCGCGGTGTCCACGATCTGCTCGGGAGTCTGGTGGAGGCCGGTGTAGATGACCTCCATGCCGGCGTCCCGCAGCGCCCGCGCGATCACCTTGGCGCCGCGGTCGTGGCCGTCGAGACCCGGCTTGGCCACCACCACACGGATCGGACCGGTCACACCCATCGCACTGCCTCCCGAGTGAACGAACGTTAAGTACAGCATTGCGCACGCCGCCGTTTCACGGTCAACCACGAGGGGGAAATCACACGTGGGACGCCGCTGATTCACCACCGCCCGGTCGCCCCGTCACCGTGCCGACAGCCGCGCGGCACGGTGACGGGGCCGTGTCGGCGGCACGGCCCCGCACCCAAGAGGTCCAGGGGAGGCCGTCCATGGGGCTGATGACCGCGCCGCCGCCCGTACCGCGAACGGGTGCCGCACTGCGGGCCGCGCTGCTGGAGGCGGTGGTGCTCGCCGGGCACCTGCTCCTCTACCCCACCGGGGTGCGGTCGGAGGACCCGCCGGCCGAGGGCCCCGCGGCGCTCCCGCCCGTGCTGCTCCTGCACGGCTTCACCGACAACCGCTCCGTGTTCGTCCTGCTGCGCCGCGCCCTCGGCGCGGGCGGCCGGCGCCGCGTGGAGACGTACAACTACTCCCCCTTCACCCGCGATCTGCGCGTCACCGCCCGCCACCTGGCCCGCCGCGTGGAGGAGCTGTGCGAGCGCAGCGGGCAGGAGCGGGTGGACCTCGTCGGCCACAGTCTCGGCGGACTGGTCGGCCGGTACTACGTCCAGCGGCTCGGCGGGGACGCGCGCGTGCGCACCCTGGTCACCCTGGGCACCCCGCACGAGGGGACCCGCGTGGCCCCCTTCATGGACGCGCACCCGCTGGTCCGCCAGATGCGTCCGGATTCCGAGGTGATGGCGGAGCTGCGCGCGCCCGTGCCCGGCTGCCGGACCCGCTGCGTGGCGTTCTGGAGCGAGTTCGACGCGCTGATGGCGCCCACCGGCACGGCTCGGATCGAGCACCCGGACCTGGACGCGACGAACATCCAGGTCACGGGTATCGGGCACCTCGCGCTGCCGGTCCACCCGGCCGTCATCACCGCCGTCCGCCGCGCGCTCGACGGCCCGGTCCGCGCCACCGACGGCGCCGTCCGCCCCACCGAAAACCTCCGCCCCACGGGAACCGACGGGGAGAGCCGGGCCATCTGAGCCTCCGAGGGGTCCGCACACCGGGGAGGACGCATGGGCACCGACAGCGCGCCGCGCCGCGGACTGTGGGCGGCGGGTCTGGCGAACCTGGCGCTCGGCGTGCCCGCGATCGTCCCCTTCCACCTCCTGTGGTGGGTGGTGACCGAGTACCTGCCCATGGACTGCCACAGCACGGACGACCTCGCCGATCCGAACCTGCGCAACTGCGACTACACCACCCTCGACCAGTCCACGGCCGTTCTGTTCCTGCTGGTCGTGACCGGTGTGCTGCTGATCGGCGCGGTCCTCGTCATCGACGCCGTCCTGCCCCCGAAGGAGCGGCGGCGGGTCTGGCTGGGGTCGGCCGCGCTCATACCCGTGCCGTTCGCCCTGCTCCTGGCGCTGGCCTCGTCCGACACCGCCTGACGGACGAACGGAACTCGAACGGATTTCGAACTCAAGGCCAAGGCTCGGCGATCCGGCGACCGAAAGGCCGCCGAATGCCCGGTTCCCCCGAGACCGGAACCCGCTGAAGATTGTCGTGGCGAGTAACCGCCGGGTACAGTCACGCCACTGCTCTCCTCCGGTGAACTTCGAGTTCCCGGCCACCCAGGCCCCCCACTGCCGAGGCGAAAGAGAAGTTGGTGAACGACCGCCCGACGTCGGGCCAGTATCCCGAAATGGGATACGACGGCCTTTCCACCACCACTTTCGCTGGTGACCAGGCATACGTTTCCTACGAAACGCAGGGTCAGGGCTACCAGTACGTCACGGACTACGGCATCGGCGGCGCCTACGACGCGTCCGCGAACACCGGCTCCTACGACACCTCCGCCTGGGCCCCGCAGGAGGACCACCTCGTCGGCGTCCCCTCCCAGGGCGTCCCCGGGGACACGACCGGAACCGGCGGCTGGGCAGCGGACACCGGCGCCTGGAGCGCACCGGCCACCGACTACGCGTCGACGCCCGCGCCCTTCGCCTACGACCCCACCGGCGTGGACCAGAGCGGACATTGGACCCTCCCGGGCTACGGGCAGGACACCGGCACCTACGACGCCACCGCCTGGAACGGCGGCGGCACGGACCCGGCCGCCGCCGACGCCTACGCCGGCTACGACGCCACGACCGTCGTCCCGGCCGTCCCCGCACACGACGCCGGAACCGGAACGGATCCTTACGACGGGACCGACCCCTACGGCGATCACTACGCCGACGACGAGACCTCCGTCTTCGAGCCCCTCGCCTTCACGGTCGAGGAGGAGGAGCCCGAGTTCACGGACGTCGTGCACGACCTGCCCACGCAGGCCATGCCCGTCACCCCCGCCGAACCGCGCGCGGCGCGCCGCGCCACCGGCAGGAACGCCGCCAAGAACAACGCCAAGAGCGCCAAGAACGGCAGGGGCAAGGCCAAGGGCGGTGACGGGGAAGCGCACGCCGGCAACCGCCGCCGCTCGCCCGCCAAGCGGTCCGCGCTGCTGACCGTGGCCGTCCCCTCCGTCTGTGTGATGGGGGTCGCGGGAGTCGCCGCCGCCTCCGTCGGCGGACTCACCGGCGCCGACAAGCCGGCCCAGGAACCGACCACCATGGCCGCCGCCGACCCCGCGTCGGTGAAGCCGGTCGCGGCGAACAACAAGCTCGACACGCAGCTGGTCGCACTCAGCGCCGACGCGGGCGACTTCGCGGACCGCGCGAGCCGCACCCAGGAGCGCATCGACCTCAAGCAGCGCCAGGAAGACGAGAAGAAGAAGCGGGCCGAGGAGGCGGCGGCCAAGGAGGCGGCCCGCCCCAAGTTCGCGATCCCGGTCTCCCAGCACGGCCTGAGCGCCGGGTTCGGACAGGCCGGCGGCATGTGGATGTCGGTGCACACCGGCATCGACTTCCCGGTCTCCTACGGAACCCCGGTCATGGCCGCCACCGACGGCACCGTGCGCACCCAGTGGAACAGCGCCTACGGGAACATGGCCATAGTGACCTCGCCCGACGGCACCGAGACCTGGTACTGCCACCTCAGCAGCACCAAGATCCGGTCCGGCAAGGTGCAGGCCGGTGATGTCATCGCGTACTCCGGCAACTCGGGCAACTCCACCGGCCCGCACCTCCACTTCGAGGTACGGCCCGGCGCAGGCGCCGCGATCGACCCCACGTCGTGGCTGCGCAGCCACGGCCTGGACCCGACGTAACGTCACGCCGGACCCGGCCGGGCCGAACGGCCGCCCCCGCTACAGCTTCTGGACCGGCGCGTAGCGCAGCAGCAGCCGCTTCGGCTTGGCGTCCCCGAAGTCGATGGTGGCCTGCGCGTCCGCGCCGGCTCCCCTGACCTCCATGACGGTGCCCAGCCCGAACTGGTCGTGCGTGACCCGGTCCCCGACGGCCAGCGCGATGACCGGCTTGTCGGCGGCGCGGCGCGTGGCGAATCCGGACGGGCCCGACTTCGTACGCGACGAGGACAGGAACGCCTCGGGCGAGGTCCCGAACGAGGACCTGCCGCCGGACGACGAGGACCCGGACGAGCCGTACCCGGAGCCGCGCACCGGTCCCGCCGGCTTCTGCGAGGCACCCGTCCGCTTCCACTGGAGGTACTCGGCCGGGATCTCCTCCAGGAACCGCGAGGGCGGGTTGTACGAGGGGGTGCCCCAGGCGCTGCGCATGCTGGAGCGGGTCAGGTACAGCCGCTCGCGGGCACGGGTGATGCCGACGTAGGCGAGGCGGCGCTCCTCCTCCAGTTCCTTGGTCTGCCCGAGCGCGCGCATGTGCGGGAAGACCCCGTCCTCCATGCCCGTCAGGAAGACCACCGGGAACTCCAGGCCCTTGGCGGTGTGCAGGGTCATCAGCGTGATGACGCCACTGCCGTCCTCGTCCTCGTCGGGGATCTGGTCGGAGTCGGCGACGAGCGCGACCTGTTCCAGGAACTCGGCGAGGGTCCCCGGGTTGGACTCGTCCCGGGCCTGCTCGAACTCCAGGGCCACGGCGGCGAGTTCCTGGAGGTTCTCGATGCGCGTCTCGTCCTGCGGGTCGGTCGAGGCCTGGAGTTCGGCGAGGTACCCCGTGCGCTCCAGGACCGCCTCCAGCACCACGGCCGGGCCGGCGCCGGAGTCGACGATGGTCCGCAGCTCCTCCATCAGCACGTTGAACCGCTTGACGGCGTTGGTGGAGCGGGCGGCCATGCCGAAGGCCTCGTCCACGCGGCGCAGGGCCTGCGGGAAGGTGATCTTCTCGCGCAGCGCGAGCGCGTCGACCATCGCCTCGGCGCGCTCGCCGATGCCGCGCTTGGGCACGTTCAGGATGCGCCGGAGCGGGACGTTGTCCTCGGGGTTCGCCAGGACGCGCAGGTAGGCCAGGACGTCCCGGACCTCCTTGCGCTCGTAGAAGCGGACGCCGCCGACGACCTTGTAGGGCAGTCCGACCCGGATGAAGATCTCCTCGAACACGCGCGACTGCGCGTTGGTCCGGTAGAAGATCGCCACGTCGCCGGCCTTGGCGTCGCCGGCGTCGGTGAGCCGGTCGATCTCGTCGGCGACGAACTGGGCCTCGTCGTGCTCGGTGTCCGCGACGTAGCCGGTGATCACCGAGCCGGAGCCGGCCTGGGTCCACAGGTTCTTCGCGCGGCGGTTCTCGTTGCGCTCGATGACCGCGTTGGCGGCGGACAGGATCGTCTGCGTGGAGCGGTAGTTCTGCTCCAGCAGGATCGTGGTCGCGTCCTTGTAGTCCTCCTCGAACTGGAGGATGTTGCGGATCGTCGCGCCGCGGAAGGCGTAGATCGACTGGTCGGCGTCGCCCACCACGCACAGTTCGGCGGGCGGCAGGTCCGGGTAGCCGGGGCCGACGAGCTCGCGCACGAGGGTGTACTGGGCGTGGTTGGTGTCCTGGTACTCGTCGACCAGCACGTGGCGGAAGCGGCGCCGGTAGTGCTCGGCGACGTCCGGGAAGGCCTGGAGCAGGTGGACGGTGGTCATGATGATGTCGTCGAAGTCGAGGGCGTTGGCCTCGCGCAGCCGGCCCTGGTACATCGCGTACGCCTGGGCCAGGGTCTTCTCGAAGCCGTCGGCCGCCTGCGCCGCGAAGGCGTCCTCGTCGATCAGCTCGTTCTTGAGGTTCGAGATCTTGGCGTTGAAGGACTTCGGCGGGAACTTCTTCGGGTCCAGGTCCAGGTCGCGGCAGACGAGCGCCATCAGGCGCTTCGAGTCGGCCGCGTCGTAGATCGAGAACGAGGAGGTGAAGCCGAGCCGCTTCGACTCGCGGCGCAGGATCCGCACGCACGCGCTGTGGAAGGTCGAGACCCACATGGCGTTGGCGCGCGGGCCGACGAGGCCCTCGACGCGCTCCTTCATCTCGCCGGCGGCCTTGTTGGTGAAGGTGATCGCCAGGATCTGGCCGGGGTGGACGTTCCGCGCGGACAGCAGGTGGCCGATGCGGTGGGTCAGCACCCGGGTCTTGCCGGAACCGGCGCCGGCCACGATGAGCAGCGGCGAGCCCGCGTGCACCACGGCGGCGGCCTGCTCGGTGTTCAGCCCGTCCAGGAGCGTCGCCGGGTCGATGACGGGCCGGGGGGCGCCGTCCCGGTAGTACGCGTCCCCGCTCATGGGCAGGTCGAACCGGCCCCCGAAGAGATCGTCCGCGCCCGGCTCCGGGGCGGGGTGGTCCTCGGGCGGGGGCGGCACCTCGTCGGAGGGGCTGAGGTCCGCCAGGAAACTGTCGTCAAAGAGGCTGCTCATCGCCTTCCGAGTTTAGAGGCCGGGACCGACAGCCGGTCCCGCCCCCGGAAAATCGGTCGGAATCCGTACGGGAGCGCGACGGCTCCGCCGGGCCGGAGGGCGCCCGTGCGCGCCTTCGGCCACCCGGGTGCACGGGTACTTCCCCGCGCGGCGTGGCGGGTGCGCCGTACGGGCGGGAGGTGATCGGGGGCGTTAGTCCGCCGCGGGTCGCCGGGGACCACTGCGAGGTCCCCGCCCTTCCCGCCTTCCCGAAGGAGATCCACCGTGAACGCAGCACGCCGATCCGCCGGCCGTGTCCCCCTCGCCGCCCGTGCGCTCCTGCCCGCCCTCGGCGCCGCCGCGCTCGTCGGCACGGTCGTCGCCCCCGCCAGCGCCGCCCCGATCCCGGTCGCCTGCAGCGAGGCGGCCCTGAACAGCGCGATCACCACGGCCAACAGCGGCGGGGGCACCCTCGTCCTGTTCCCGGGCTGTACGTACACCCTGACCGCGCCGCTGCCCACGATCAGCGCGAACGTCGTCATCGACGGCCGCGTCGCCACGATCACCCGGTCCGCCACGGCGCCCGACTTCGGGATCCTGCGGGTGAACAACACCGGGAACCTCGACATCCGCAACATCATCATCAGCAACGGCGCCGCCACCGCGAGCGGCGACTTCGGCGGCGGCATCCGCAACGACGGCACCCTCCGGGTGAGCCAGTCGATCATCAAGAACAACCGCGCGCAGTTCTCCGGCGGCATCGGCAACAACAGCGGTGCCACGACGACGGTCGTGGGCAGCCTCATCACGAAGAACACCGCGCTCCACAACGGCGGCGGCCTCGCCAACGACGGGACCATGGTCATCAACCAGAGCACCATCAGCGACAACACCGCCGCGGAGCGGGGTGGCGGGGTGGCCAACGACGGCACGCTCCAGATCACCCAGAGCGTACTGAACGGCAACGCCGCCAACGGCCCGACCGGCATCGGCGGCGGCATCGCGAACTTCGGCTCGGCTGCGGCGTCCACCACCCTCACCCGCACCATCGTCACCGGGAACCGGGCCACCACGACCGCCGGCGGCGTCTACAACAACACCGGCACGGTCACCTCGACCGCGAGCGTCATCGCGCACAACACCCCGAACAACTGCGTCACCAGCTCGCCCGCAGTACCGCAGTGCCTGAACTGACGGCCACCCCGCACGACCGCACGACCGCCCGCCCGGGACCCCGGCACCGGCCGGGGGCCCCGGGAGCGGCTAGCCGGCCCGCAGTACGACGTCCAGCAGGCCGGGGAAGCGCGCGTCGAGGTCCGTGCGGCGCAGGGCGAGCAGGTGCTTGCGCCCGCGCGGGTGCTGGAGGATCACGCCGCTCTCGCGCAGGGTCCTGATGTGGTGGGTGACGCTGGAGCGCGGCAGGTCGGGGACCACGTCCCCGCAGCAGGACTCCTCGCCGGCGGCCAGCCTGCGGACGATCTCCAGCCGGGCGGGGTGGCCCAGCGCCGCGAGGACCGCGGCCAGCTCGATCCGGTCGGCGGCGGGATGGGTCGGCTCGGCGGCGGGGGCGGGCGGCATGGGACCACCCTACGCAGGTCCGCCACGGGACCGGCCCCGCCCGGACACCGCCGCCACGGGCCCCCGGTCGTCGCCCGAACACCGCCGTCGGGGGCTCCGGGGCCGCCCCGTACGCTCGTCGGCATGACTGTCCTCACCAACGCCTTCGTCGGCCTGCACATCATCGGCATCGCCTCCCTCCTCGGTGGTTTCCTCACCCAGATGAAGGCCATGGGCGCCGGCACCGCCCGCTTCGTGCCCGCGATGCTGCACGGCGCGCTGACCATGCTCATAACCGGCGTCCTGTTGGTGGGCTTCCGCGAGATGGGCGACGGCGCCCCCCTGAACCACGTCAAGATCGGCGTGAAGCTCGCGGTCCTCTTCGTGATCCTGGCGATCGTCTACGTCAAGCGCGACGAGGAGCGCGCGGAGAAGGGCCTCTTCGCCGCGGTCGGCGGACTGACCGTCGCCAACATCTTTATCGCCGTCCTCTGGCACTGACCCGCCCCTTCCCGGTCATCCGCGGTCGGAGACGGCCAGTTCGGGGCAACTCGTCATCGCCCCGTGACCTCCGGGTTTAGCGTCCTCCCCCAAGACCGACGGAAGGACGTGAGGCCCCCGTGGCCAGTCATCGAAAGCCCCGGCAGCGCCCGCTCTCCGGCGGCACCGTACGGACCGCCGCCACCCTCGCCCTCGCGGGCGCTGCCACCGCCACCGCCTTCGAAGGCACCTCGCACGCCGACCCCCGGCCCACCCCCGCCCAGGTCAAGGCGGAGGTCGACCGGCTCTACGGGGACGCCGAGGCGGCGACGGAGCGGTACAACGGGGCGAAGGTGAAGGCCGACGAGGCCGAGCGCGCGCTGACCGGCCTGCGCGACGAGGCCGCCCGCAAGGAGGACCGGCTCAACACCGCCCGTCGCTCGCTCGGCGCGGTGGCCGCGACCCAGTACCGCAGCGGCGGCCTCGGCCCGGCCCTCCAGCTGGCGATGGCCACCGACCCGCAGGACTACCTGGAGCGGGCCTCCCTCCTGACCCGCGCCGGCGACCGCACCGCCGCCGACGTGGCCTCCGTACGGCGCGGCCTCGACGAGGCCGGGCGGCTGCGCGACAAGGCCTCCGGGCAGCTCGCGGACCTGCGGGCCCGGCAGGCCGAGCTGGCCGGGCAGAAGGCCCTCATCGAGGACAGGCTCGCCACCGCGCAGCGCCTCCTGGCCCGGCTCACCGCCGAGGAACGGGCCGCCTACGAAGCCCTGTCCGGGGGCGGCGCCGCCCCCGCGCCGGCCGGCGTCCCCGGCGCCCGGACCCCCGCCCCGCCGGCCCCCTCCGACGGCTCGCGCGCCGCACGGGCGGTGGCCTTCGCGTACGCGGCGATCGGCAAGCCGTACGTGTGGGGCGCGACCGGACCCGGCTCCTACGACTGCTCGGGCCTGACCCAGGCGGCCTGGAAGTCGGCCGGGGTCTCCCTGCCCCGGACCACCTACACCCAGATCAACGCCGGACAGCGCGTCACCCGGGACCAGCTCGCCCCCGGTGACCTGGTCTTCTTCTACTCCGGCGTCACCCACGTCGGCATGTACGTCGGCAACGGCCAGATGGTCCACGCCCCGCGCCCCGGCTCGACGGTCCGCCTCGCCCCGGTGGACTCGATGCCGTGGGCGGGCGCCTCCCGCCCGGCGTAGCGGGTACGGCTACGGCTCCGGCTCCGGCTCCGGCTACGGCGCCTTGACCGTCTTGCTCAGCCAGTCGAAGGTCTGCGGGATCTGCTTCGACCAGGACTCCAGGTTGTGGCCGCCGGTCACCTTCTCCGCGTGCACCGTGGTCGGGCTCTTCGCGAGCCCCTTGAGGTCCATGCCGGACAGGTAGCCGTCCTGTTCGGCCCCCGACATCCACAGCGCGACCGCCGGCGGTGCGGGCTGCGCCTTGAGCAGTTCCTTCAGGTTGTGGGTGCGGCGCAGCTCGGGATCCTTCGCGACCAGCGAAGAGGGCTCCTGGCCGGGGTCGTTGTACCCGGAGAGGGACACGGCCGCGCTGTAGCGGTCGGGGTGCAGCACCGCCAGCTTGGCCGCGCAGTACGCGCCGGCCGAGTACCCGGCCACGCCCCACGTGCGGGCCTCGTCGGAGGCGCGGAAGTTGTCGGTGACCATCTTGCGGACGTCGACGCTGAACCAGCTGTCGGCGTTGACCTTGCCGGGGAGGTTGGCGCAGCCGGTGTCGGCGTTGCCCAGCAGCATGGCGCGCGGGGAGACGAGGATGAAGGGCTGCACCTTGCCCTCCTTCATCAGCGGCTCCAGCACCTCGTGCGCCTTGAGCCCCTGGAACCAGGACTTGCCCGTGCCGGGGATGCCGGGGATGAGCTCGACCACCGGGAACTTCTTGTCCTTGTAGGCCGGTTCGTCGTACTGCGGGGGCAGCCACACCATGACGTCGCCCTTGACCCCGGAGATCCCGCCGTCGAGTTCGGTCTTCTGCACGCGCCCGCCGAGGCCCTCGACCGGCTCGAACTTCTGCCGCACCTTCGGCTCGGCCTTGACCTCCTCGGCCTTCTTGCCGCCGAGACCGTCGGGGCCGAGGTCGGGGGCGGCGGTGACGTACTTGCCGGTGCCGAACAGGTCGCCCCAGCTGGCGTAGAAGTTCATGTCGCGGTTGATGGCGACGAACACCAGTGCCACGGCCGTGGTCTGGGCGAAGAGCACCATCGTGCCGCGCGCGGCGAGGCGTGCCACGGCGGGGCCGCGCACCTTGCTCCACACGGCCAGCGGCAGGACGACGGCGATCACGGTCAGGGCGACCACCGCCGCGAAGAGGGGGGTCCCCGTCAGGCTCATCACGCCACCCAAGACCCGCCGGGCGCCCGCACGGTTGCCCCCGGCCCCTGCGGTGTGGATCACATCGCGGGGGCCGGGCGGGCGGGCTCAGACCAGGCGGCGGGCGGTGGCCCAGCGGGTCAGTTCGTGCCGGTTGGAGAGCTGGAGCTTGCGGAGCACCGCGGAGACGTGCGACTCGACGGTCTTGACCGAGATGAACAGCTGCTTGGCGATCTCCTTGTACGCGTACCCGCGCGCGATCAGCCGCAGCACCTCGCGCTCGCGCTGGGTGAGCCGGTCCAGGTCCTCGTCGACCGGCGGCGCGTCCGTGGAGGCGAAGGCGTCCAGCACGAAGCCGGCCAGCCGCGGGGAGAACACGGCGTCGCCGTCCTGGACCCGGTAGACGGAGTGCACCAGGTCGGTGCCGGTGATGGTCTTGGTGACGTAGCCGCGGGCACCGCCGCGGATGACGCCGATGACGTCCTCGGCGGCGTCGGACACCGACAGGGCCAGGAAGCGCACCGGGTTCTCGGCCGCCGCCATCAGCGGGGCGCAGCGCCGCAGCACCTCGACCCCGCCGCCGCCGGGCAGGTGGACGTCGAGGAGCACCACCTCGGGTCGGGTGGCGGTGATGACGGTGACGGCCTGGTCCACGTCGGCCGCCTCGCCGACGACCTCCACCCCGGTCCGCGCGGTCTCCCCGATCTCCGCCTGGACCCCGGCGCGGAACATCCGGTGGTCGTCGACGAGCACGACCCGCACCCGCCTGGTCTCGGTCCCGCTCACAGCGCTGTCCTCGGTGGTCATGCCGCCCTCTCCATCTCCAGCTCGACTTCCGTGCCGCCGTCGGGCGCGGACCGCAGCCGGGCGGTCCCGCCGTTGCGCTGCATCCGGCCGATGATCGATTCTCGTACGCCCATGCGGTCGTCCGGTACCGCGTCGATGTCGAAGCCCGGACCGCGGTCCCGTACGGACACGAACACGGTGCGGCCCTCGACCTCCGCGTACACCTGCACCGGGCCCCCGTCGCCACCGTACTTGGCGGCGTTGACCATCGCCTCGCGCGCGGCCTGGATCTGGGCGGCCAGCTTCTCGTCCAGCGGGCAGTCCCCGACGACGACCACCTCGATGGGGACGCCGTGGTGGTCCTCGACCTCGGCGGCCGCCTTCTTCACGGCCTCCGCGAGGGTGGCCGGTTCCTCGGCCTCGTCCTTGCCGGTGCCCTCGGGCTTGTAGAGCCAGTTGCGCAGCTCGCGTTCCTGGGCGCGGGCGAGGCGGCGGACCTCGCCGACGTCCTCGGCGTTGCGCTGGATCAGGGTGAGGGTGTGCAGCACGGAGTCGTGGACGTGGGCGGCGACCTCGGCGCGCTCCTGGGCGCGGATGCGCATCAGGCGTTCCTCGGAGAGGTCCTGGGTCATCCGGATCAGCCAGGGGCCGGCGAGCAGGGCGACGCCGACGAGGACGGCGAGGGTGGCGGTGAGGACGTTGCCGAGCTGGGCCGCGGAGCCGCGTACGACGATGAACACGGTCAGGCCCATGCCGACGAGGACCACCCCGGCCAGCGCTCGGGCGCCCTGGAGCAGGCGCCCGTGGCGTCCGGCGGCGGCGCTCCAGTGGGCGCGGCGGGCGTTGTCGGCCTGCCGCCAGACGAGGACCACGCCGGCCCCGACGAGCAGCGTCGGCCAGATGTAGCGGCCGTTGGCGCCGCCGACGCTGAGCTGGGAGAAGAAGATGCCCGCGCCGACGGCCAGCGCGACCAGTCCGGACACCGCTCCCTTGTCGGGCTTGCGCAGGCGCCGGGTGCCGTCGGGCAGGACCTCGAAGAAGGAGTGGTGGCCGGTGCTGCCGCCCACGCCGAGCGGGACGAACACCCAGAACGCCGCGTACAGCAGCACTCCCAGCCCGTCCCCGAACATGAACATGCCGAGGAAGGCGAGCCGGACCCAGATCACCGGCAGCCCGAGGTGGCCGGCGAGGCCGCGGGCGACACCGCCGAGCATCCGGCCGTCGGCGCTGCGGTAGAGCCTGCGCTGGGGGACGTCCTCGCTGTCGGGCGCGTGCGGGGGTCTGGGTACGGCGGCTACGGGCATGACATCAAGGGTCACACGCGCGGGCGGGACCCGGCATCAGGGCGGTCCCCCAGTTCTTCCGGGGGGATATCAGGGTTGCGCCAGGGTCGGACCCGGTGCCGCGGCGCCGGGCGGCCCGTCACCATGGACCCATGACCGACGCACACGACGCTCCGCACGGGGGTCCCCCCGGACGCACTCCGGGAGGGGCTCCCGGGGCACCCGCCCCGGCCGACCGCCCTCCCCTGCGCCGCAGCAGGCACGACAAGGTCCTCGCGGGTGTGTGCGGAGGTCTCGGCCGGTACTTCGGGCTGGACCCGGTGGTGTTCCGGATCGTGCTGGGCGTGCTCGCCGTCACCGGCGGCGTCGGCCTGATCTTCTACGGGTTCGCGTGGCTGCTGCTCCCGCAGGAGGGCGAGGACGACAGCGAGGGCAAGAAGCTGCTGACCGGCCGGGTGGAGGGGGCCACCCTGGCGGCGGTGTTCAGCGCCC
The DNA here is from genome assembly GCF_040609475.1 of Streptomyces sp. NPDC004667. NCBI lineage: Bacteria > Bacillati > Actinomycetota > Actinomycetes > Kitasatosporales > Streptomycetaceae > Streptomyces > Streptomyces sp. NPDC004667. Next base: position 79,268 of record NZ_JBEXKC010000019.1, read on the forward strand.
TGGTCGGCTGCGCCCTGTTCCTGTCGCTGATGGACAACGGGGTGCTGGGGGCCTTCTCGGTCCTGGTCATGCTGGCGCTCGGCGCGGCCTCGTACTGGTCGCAGCGCCACCGGCAGGCCCCCGAGGCGGAGGCGGAGACCCCCGCCCCGCACCGGCCCGCGCCGCACCGGCCCGCGCCGCCGGAGACGCAGGCGCCGCCCGTGCCCGGCAGCCCGTCCTGGTGGCGGGACCCGCTGGTCAAGGACGGCACCACCGGCCCGGTCGGCACGACCGGCTACCTGTGGGGACCGGACGACGAGGACGAGCGGACGCGGCCGGGCGCCGCCCCGGCGAAGCCGCGCGCGAACGGCGCCGCGCGGTGGTCGCGCGGCGGCATCGGGGGACGGGTGTTCGTACTGGCCCTGCTGGCCGGGGGCGGCGCCACCGCCTCGGTGTGGCACGGCAGCACGCTCGGGCACGCCCTCCAGGTGGGGCTCGCCGCGGCGCTGGCCGTCTTCGGGCTGGGGCTGGCCGTCAGCTCCGTCAAGGGGCGCACCGGCTTCGGCACGGTCCTGCTGGGCATGATCACCGCCGGGCTCCTCGCGGTGTCGGTCGCACTGCCGCGCGAGATCGGCACCGACTGGCACAACGCCGACTGGCGCCCGGCCGCGGTGGCCGACGTCCGGCCCGAGTACCGCTCGGGCACGGGGCTGGCCACCTTGGACCTGAGCCGTCTGGACGTGCCGAAGGGCACCACCGTCTCCGTCCGCGCGGCCATCGACGCGGGCCGGCTGAAGGTCGTCGTGCCCCGGGAGGTCACGGCGCGGGCCGACGTGTCGATCCGGCTCGGCGACATCCAGTTCCCCGGGGAGGGCGGCCCCGACGTCCGCATCAAGAGCGGCGGAGAGACCCGGCGGGCGACCCTGCCCCCCGCCGTCGGCACCGAGGCCGGCGGGACGATCGAGCTGCACCTGGACGCGGGTGTGGGACAGGTGGAGGTGGCCCGTGCGGCGTCATGAGTTCCAGCCGGGAAGGCTGCTGGCGGGGCTGGTGCTGACCGCCGTCGGCGGGCTGTACCTGCTCGACGCGGCCGGTGAGACCGACCTGCCGTGGTACCTGGTCGTCCCGATGGCCGCCGGCGGCCTCACGCTCGCCGCGCTGGTCGGGACGGTCACCTACGCGGTGCGCCGGGATCAGCGCGACCGGCGCAGGGAATCCAGCGACAGGTAGGGCGCCCCGGCCATGACCAGCGGGATCCAGGCCATCAGGTAGATCAGGTCGTTGCCGTAGTAGTACGGGGTGACCGCCCAGGACACCGTGAGCCACAGGCTGAGGGAGATCAACGCCCCGCCGGCGGCCGCGATCCGGGTCAGCAGTCCGGCGAGGACGCCGAGGCCGACGAGGATCTCACCGATCGCGATGGCGATGCCGAAGCCGACGGGCGCCTTCAGCGCCAGGTCCACCAGGGCCGGGACGGCGGCGGTGTCGCGGACCCCGCGCATGATCTCGCCGATGGAGCCGGTACCGGTCGCGGAGAGGAAGGCGGGGTCGGTGAGCTTGTCGAGCCCCGCGTACACGAAGGTCACGCCGAGGAAGATCCGCAGGGGCAGGAGCGCGTGGCGGGAGGCCGTCTCCCGGAGGACGGAGATCCGTCTCCCGGAGGTCCACTGCCCGGAAGGCACGTCAGTTCGGGTCACGTCCCATGTCTACCCCGTTCACTCGGCCACGTCGATGGCGTAGCGGTTGGATTCCACTCCTGCGGCGGTCACCACCTGGACCTCGGTGCGCCCCGGTTCCACTTCCGCCGGCACCGGAACGGTCAGCACCGCGTCCGACGGATTGGTGAATCCGCCCGCCACCGGAACCAGCGGCACGTGGACGTGGACGGCCCCGATCCGCACCACCAGCCGGGCGAGCATCTCCGGGGTCTGCGCCCCGGGCGGTACGAAGCCCACGCCCCGGATCTCGATGTCGTCCCCGGGGCGGACGGCGGCGTCCAGGTCCCCGGGCTCCCGTCTGCGCACCACCGACAGCACGAGCGGACGGCTCCCCTCGGCGTACTTGGCCGCCAGGTAGACCACCGCCGACAGCGCCACGAGCATCGCCAGCGACCACGGCAGCCGCGGCAGCCGGTCCGGGAAGCGGGCCAGCGACACCGCCGCGTAGGCCAGCACCACCGTGGAGACCAGCACGTACTGGGCGTCGGTGAAGCTCCCCCGGCCCGCGTCGTCGGTGAGCAGGTCGGCCCCCGAGGGGCGGTTCGCCGGCAGCTTCTGGAGCCGCTGCCCCATGATCCGTACGGAGACCACCCGGCGCACCAGCACCGCCACCCCGGAGGTCAGGCCGAGGACCGCGAGCAGGGGCAGCGCCCGGCCCAGCGAGAGCCCGGCGTAGAGGGCGTCCCGCTCGGGGCCGGGCGAGGAGGCCGCCAGGCGCAGCGCGGGCAGCAGCGCGGCGAAGGAGGTCAGCACCAGCCAGGCCGCCGGGACCGCCTTGGAGGTGGACAGCCGGTTGTCCTCGCCGACCAGCGGGGCCAGCAGCCCGCCGCGCAGCGACTGGGCCCGCGCGGCCAGGGTGAGCAGCCCGGCGAGCACCACGGCGGCGAGGAGCCCGGCGGTGCGGGCGGTGGACCAGCCGGTGCCGAGGGCGGTGCCGACCTGCACCACCAGCAGGATCCCGGCGGCGATCCACAGGACGAGGACGGCCCGCCGGGAGAGCAGGTACAGCCAGGAGTGCCCGGCCTCCCGGCCCCGGTCGGCGACCGTGCGGGCGGACAGGGCCAGTTCGTCGGACACCCACTGGCGGGAGGCTCCGAGGGAGTGGGCCACGGCCGCCGGGACCCCGTGTCCGGCGGCGAACTCGTCGCGCTTCTCCAGGAAGGCGGCCACCGCCCGGCGGTGGCCCTCCCGGGCTCCGTGGGGGCAGTCGTCGCAGGTGCAGCCGCCACCGTGGGTGCTTCGGGGGATCTCTTGGACAGCCACGTGCGTGCCGCCTCTCTGAACTCCGGTGCAATGCCAGCGAATTGTGCACCACTGCGGCAGTGCTCCGGATTGCGCACGATGTCAGAGCAGGTGATTAACCGTTCATGATGTTGACGCCACCCCTCCGGGCGCCTCCCGCAGCGGCTGGTAGCTCACCCACGCGGCCAGGTCCGAGCCGAAGCGCCCGCGCGTGGCCACGGCACTGCGGTGGTCGATGGGCACCGGCTTCCCGGCCGCCCGCGCGATCAGCTGCACCTGCGCGGCCCGCTCCGCCGCGAGGAACCACCACAGCGCCGCCTCCACCGAGTCCCCGACCGTCAGCAGTCCGCGGTTGCGCAGGACCAGCGCCTTGTACGGGCCGAGCGCGCGCCCGATCCGCGCCGGGTCCTCCGCGCCCGCGAACTCGTCGAGCAGCGCGTGGTCCTCGTAGAAGGCACAGGCCTCCTCGGTGATCGGGGCCAGCAGTTCCCCGAGGCAGGCCAGCGCCCTGCCGTACGGGCCCTGCGTGCGCACGACGGCCACCACCTGCGGCCGTTCCCGGTGGACGGCGGCGTGCACGGCGAAGGCCAGCTGGTTCACGCGCCGCTCCCCGCGCAGCACCCGCCCCTCCCCGTCGACCAGCAGCAGGTCGTCGGGGGTGAGGGCGCCGAAAGCCCGCCCGAAGGGGTTCACCCAATAACAATCCTCGAACTCCGGGTCCCGTACGGAAACCTGGCCGGCCACCCCGTCCTCGTACCCGAGCCGCCCCAGCAGCCGCAACCCCTCGGCGAGCCGGGCCTTGCGGTGGGCGCGGGTCTCCCCGGCGGTGGCGAAGACCGGCGGCATCGCGAAGCCGAGCCGCTCGACGGGCACGGGTACGGGCCGCTCGGCCATGTCGGTTCCTCCAGACTCCCACGGTCGCGGCGCAAGGTACCGGCGCCCGCCCGAAGAGGCCATACACGCGGCGAAGCCGCCGCTCCCGGAAGGGGAACGGCGGCTTCGTCACGCGGTCGGGCTACCGGCCACGGGTGGGGACTACTCCCACTCGATGGTGCCCGGGGGCTTGCTCGTGCAGTCCAGGACCACGCGGTTCACGTCCGGCACCTCGTTGGTGATCCGGGTGGAGATCTTGGCGAGGACCTCGTACGGCATGCGCGTCCAGTCGGCCGTCATGGCGTCCTCGGAAGAGACGGGGCGCAGCACGATCGGGTGGCCGTAGGTACGGCCGTCGCCCTGGACGCCCACGCTGCGGACGTCGGCGAGCAGGACGACCGGGCACTGCCAGATCTCCCGGTCCAGGCCGGCCGCGGTCAGCTCGTGGCGGGCGATGGCGTCGGCCTCGCGCAGCAGGTCCAGGCGCTCCTTGGTGACCTCGCCGACGATGCGGATGCCGAGGCCGGGGCCGGGGAAGGGCTGGCGCTGGACGATCTCCTCGGGCAGGCCGAGCTCCTGGCCGACCATCCGGACCTCGTCCTTGAACAGCTGGCGCAGCGGCTCGACGAGCTCGAACTCGATGTCGTCGGGCAGGCCGCCCACGTTGTGGTGGGACTTGATGTTGGCGGTACCGGTGCCGCCGCCGGACTCGACGACGTCCGGGTACAGGGTGCCCTGCACGAGGAAGGCCACCGCCGGGCCGTCCTCCTGGAGGATCTCCAGCTGCGCCTGCTCGAAGACGCGGATGAACTCACGGCCGATGATCTTGCGCTTGGTCTCCGGGTCGGAGACTCCGGCGAGCGCGGTCAGGAAGCGCTCCTGGGCGTCGACGACCTTCAGCTGGACGCCGGTGGCGGCCACGAAGTCCTTCTCGACCTGCTCGGTCTCACCCTTGCGCATCAGACCGTGGTCGACGTAGACGCAGGTCAGCTGCGAGCCGATGGCCTTCTGCACGAGGGCCGCGGCCACGGCCGAGTCCACGCCGCCGGAGAGGCCGCAGATGGCGCGCTTGTCGCCGACCTGCTCGCGGATGGCCGCGATCTGCTCCTCGACGATGTTGCCGGTGGTCCAGGTCGGGGACAGGCCCGCGCCCCGGTAGAGGAAGTGCTCCAGCACCTGCTGGCCGTGCGTGGAGTGCATGACCTCGGGGTGGTACTGGACCCCGTACAGCCGCTTCTCGTCGTTCTCGAAGGCCGCGACCGGCACGACGTCGGTCGACGCGGTGACGGAGAAGCCCTCGGGGGCGGCGGAGCAGGCGTCGCCGTGGGACATCCACACCGACTGGCTCTCGGGGGTGCCCTCGAAGAGGGTCGAGCCGGACTTGGAGACGGCCAGCGGGGTACGGCCGTACTCGCGCGCACCGGAGTTGTCGACGGTGCCGCCGAGGGTGGTCGCCATCAGCTGGAAGCCGTAGCACATGCCGAAGACGGGGACGCCGGCCTCGAAGAGGGCCCGGGCGTCGTCCAGGCGCGGGGCACCCTCCTCGTACACGGAGGACGGACCGCCGGAGAGGATGATCGCCTTGGGGTCCTTGGCGAGCATCTCGGCCACGGGCATCGTGCTGGGCACGATCTCGCTGTAGACCCGTGCCTCGCGGACGCGGCGGGCGATGAGCTGGGCGTACTGGGCGCCGAAGTCGACGACGAGAACCGTGTCCGGGGCGCTGTCGTGGGCGGCGGAGGGTGCTTCTGGCACGGGGCAGGCCTTCCGGCGGAAGAGGGTGGCTGTTTTGTCGATTCTACCGGTGGCGGCACCCGCCGTTTTGTCGCACCATCCGAGTCCCCCCGGCCGGTGACGCCCCGCGACGACCCCCTCACAGCACCCGGCGCGCCCGCCCGATCACTTCCTGCGCCGCGGCGCCGTACACGGCGGACTCGCGGAGCGTGTCCCAGACCCGGAGGTGGGTGGCGACGCTGTCGGCGTCGTCCAGCCACAGCTCGGCGTGCCAGGTCTCCACGACCACCTGCCGGTCGTCGTAGACCCAGAAGCCGCTGCCGGGTGGCAGCTTCAGCGGGGCCTCATACGGAACGCGTGTCGGACTGCAACGTGGAGATCGTGGCGCACCGCGGGCGGGACCGGTGCTGAGGCACGTGCCCGAGGACGGGGTGACCCACGAGGCGTTCTGCCGGGCGTACTGCTGCCCGGCCGGGTCCGGGCCGCGGGACGAGGAGGGCGACGCCGAGGACTGGGCACTGGGGCACGCCCGCCGGACCGGGCACGAGCTGTTCCGGCGGGTCCGCACCGACCACGCGCGGGTCGTCTCACGATGCGGGCCCGGTTGACCGGGGGGCGGTGCGGAGGGTAATAATCCGTTCCATGCGCAAGCAGCTGAGCTTCCTCTTTACCTATGGCACCGGCCGGTCCGGTCGCCATGGGTCATCGTGATGCTCGCTTGAGCCGCTGACTTCCAAGAGCGCCCCGGTCCGACAGGACCGGGGCGCTCTTGCGTTCTCCGGGACTGGCGGACCTCCCCCGATCGTCCGTGCACCGTCCATGAGGAGAGAACGACATGTCCGTCATCACCACCGCCGCCACCCCCGAAGAGCTCATCGCCGACAGCCGTGAGCGGATCGACGCCATCGACGACCGCATCATCGGGCTGATCCAGGAGCGGACGGCCGTCTCCACGGTCATCCAGGAGGCCCGGATCGCCGCCGGGGGCCGCCGCGTGCACCTCTCGCGCGAGATGGAGGTGCTCGCGCACTGGAGCGACGCCCTCGGCAAGCCCGGCACCGCGCTCGCGATGACCCTGCTGGAGCTGTGCCGGGGCCGCGTCTGACGGGTGTTCGTCACCCGTCCGGACCGTGACCGGCCCCACCGGACCTCGTTCTCGGTGTAGTCCGCGCCAGCCAGGCGCGGGTCCGCAGCACCACGCGTGGCTCCACGGGAGCGATGAGACGTGACGCCCGACGGCGCGCGTCGTGGGACCTCGCTCCCTCGCGTGACCGGACGGCAGGGGACAGCAGCCCGGTCACCCCATGAGGACGGCCGGCCCGGGGGACGCCCCGGGTCGGCCGTTCCGCGTGTCCGGCTCCGCTACGCGCGGCCCGCCGCTCGGCGACGAAAGGCCAGGAACAGCGCGCCCCCGGCGGCCACCAGTGCGGCCCCCGCGAGGCCGACCACGCCCGCCGTGCTGCCGGTGGAGGCCAGCGGACCGCCGCCCGAGGAGGTCTTCGGCGACGAGGTCCCGGAGCTCGGGGTGGCCGACGGCGAGGCGGACGCCGACGCCGAGGCGGTCGGCTTCGGGCTCGCCGTCGCGGAGGGGCTGGGCGCCGGGCCGGTGGGGTTCACCGTGATGGTGGCCAGGTTGTTGGCCAGGACCGGGTCGAAGGGGTGCCGCTGGGGTTCGCCCCCGGGGCCGGGCCGGCCGACCGTGATGGCGCCCCGGGCGTCCGGGACGGCCTTGTCGATCCGCAGCTCGAAGGGGAACTCCGCCTTCTCCGACTCCAGCAGCGACGAGCCGGTGGCGCAGAGGTAGCGGGGCACCGCCTCGGTGCCGGCGGAGCGGCAGGCCGCGGGGGCCGTGAGCACCTTCACGCCCGGCGGGACCACCACGTCCACGACGGCCGCCGGGGCGGTGGAGCGGGGCTCGAAGACCCAGGCCGGGCCCTGGTTGCGCACGGCGACCGCGGTCTTGACGGTGGTGCCGGCCTTGCCCTTGACGACGAGGGGCTCGGCCACGAGGTCGGCGGTGTTCGGGACGGCGAACTCGAACTCGCGCCGGTTGTCGGCCGGGTTGAGGTCGGGGCCCCGCAGCGCCGGGGCGAGGGTCGCGGCCCGCTTCTTGGCGGTGAGCTTGCGCCCGCCGGTGCCGCCGGTGCCGCCGGTGCCGCCGGGGGTCTTGCCCGCGGGGTCCTTCGCGGACTGGTCACCGGGCTTGGGCTTCGCGTCCGCGCCCGTCTGCGTCTGCTCCGTCTTCACCGGGGCCGCGGCCGGGTAGATCCCGTAGCCGAGCAGCTCGGCGCGGGCGTGTCCGGTGGCCTTCAGGTGCAGGGGGCTGTCGCCGGCCAGCTCGTAGCTCGCGTCGGCCTCGAACTCCCCGTCGACCGTGCAGATCGCGGTGGTGGAGGTGCGCGTGGTGCGGTACTCGCAGTTGTCGTACCGCTCGGCCAGCTCCATCCCGCGGCTGGCCTCCAGCTCCAGGACCACGCCCCGCGCGGACTGCGTGCCCCGGTTGGAGAAGGCCAGGGGCAGCGGCTGGCTCTCGCCCGGCTTCGGGTCCCGCTTGAGCGCCATCTCCCCCATGACCAGGTCGGGACCGCCGACCGTGACGGCCGTGACGGCGGACCGCACGGTGGCCCCGGACACCGCGCCGGTGACCCGGATCTCGCCGGAGTCCTTGTTCTTGGCGTCCTTCGCGGCGGTGACCTCCAGGCCGACGCCGGGGCGGGAGCCGGGGCGCACCCCCTGCTCGGTGCAGACGAGGGTGCTCGCGACGGTCTTGCACTTGGCGGCCCGGCCGGTCCCGGCGGCCGCCTCCCGGACCGAGGCCACGCCCGCGAGCTTGGTCAGGTCGACGGTGAAGGTGACCTCGGTGCCGAGGCCCTCGGCGGTGCCCGGGTAGTCCAGGCGCACGTCCAGGGCGACCGGCTTCGGGGAGCCCGAGGCCGGGTGGAGCGGGAGGGCGAGTGCGGCCGGGGCCGTCAGCGTGAGGACGGGTTCCGCGGCGTACGCGGGGGTGATGGCGGTGGCCAGCCCCGCGGCGACCAGGCCGCAGGCGGCCGGCAGGGAGATGCGCTGTCTCATGCCCCCTGTGACCGCCGGGGCCCGGCGACAGTTGCACTCCTGGGCATGTGACCGACACCACACCCCCGGCGGAAGGATTCCGGTACAACCTTCTCCGGCAACCGCCTGTCCACTCTTGTACCGCGGTGAGTACCGCGCTCGGAGGGGGAGCGCGGTACTCATCGCGGTCAGTGCTCCGGTTCCGGTTGCCTCGGCGGCACCGCGGGGACCGCGAGGAACGGCAGCCGCAACGCGCCGAAGGCCTCCTTCGGGACGGCCGGCCGGACCGGTTCCACCGCCGCGAGACGCACGTACGCCGCGCCCTGCTCGGGCCGCGGGTCCTCCTCGCCGTTGTTCGGCCAGTACGACATCGCCCGCTCGGCCTGCGCCGTGATCGTCAGGGACGGATTGACCCCGAGGTTCGCGGAGACCGCCGCACCGTCGACCACCGAGATGCCCGGGTACCCGTAGAGCCGGTGGTACGGGTCCACCACGCCCTCCTCGGGCGAGGCGCCGATCGGGCAGCCGCCGAGGAAGTGCGCGGTGAGCGGGGTGCCCATCAGCTCGCCGACGTTGCTGCCCGGGAAGCCGTTGATCTCCTCGGCCAGCAGGGTCGCGGCCCGGGTGGCCTCCTCGATCTGCACCGGGTTGGGGGCGCCGTGCCCCTGGCGGGCCGTCAGCAGGCCCTTGCCGATGCCGCCGGGCTTGCGGTAGGTCGTCAGCGAGTTGTCGAGGGACTGCATCACCAGACCGATGATGGTCCGCTCCGACCAGCGCCGGTTGGACAGCGAACGGGCCAGCTGTACGGGGTGCTTCGCGGTGCGGGCGAACCAGGCCCGGACCCGGTGGCGGCCGTAGGGCACCTGGAGGATGGTCAGGAACCCCATGGCGTTGGAGCCCTTGCCGTAGCGGACGGGCTCGATGTGGGTGTCGGCGTCGGGGTGCACCGAGGAGGTGATGGCCACCCCCCGGGTGAAGTCCGCCGTCCGGTCGGCCCCGTGTCGCCTGCGGTAGCGGCGGTCGTCGGTCTGGGCGCCGACCAGACCCTCGGAGTTGGTACGGGTCAGGTCGCCGAGCCGGTCCGACAGCCGGGGCAGCTCACCCCGGTCCTTCATGGTGTGCAGCAGGGTCTGGGTTCCGTAGGTGCCCGCCGCGACGACGACGCGGCGGGCCCGGAGCACCTTGGCCCGGCCGGTGCGGCGGTGGTCGGTGGGGACGGTGCGGACCCGGTAGCCGCCGTCCGGGTGCTCGGCGAGCGCGGTGACGGTGGTCATGGGGTGGATGACGGCCCCCGCCCGCTCGGCCAGGTGCAGGTAGTTCTCGTTCAGGGTGTTCTTGGCCCCGTGCCGGCAGCCCGTCATGCACTCCCCGCACTCGGTGCAGGAGGTGCGGGAGGGGCCGGCGCCGCCGAAGTAGGGGTCGGGCACCCGCTCCCCGGGCCGCACCCGCGCCGCGCCGTCGGCGTCCCGGCCGTCGCCGAAGAACACCCCGACCGGCGCCATGTGGAAGGAGTCCCCCACGCCCATCTTCTCGGCGGCGGCCTTGAGGTGGACGTCGGAGGGGGTGAGCGTCGGGTTGAGGCGCACGCCGAGCATCCGCTTGGCCTGCTCGTAGTACGGGGCGAGTTCCTCGCGCCAGTCGGTGATGGACGCCCACTGCCGGTCCTCGAAGAAGGCCGTGGGCGGCACGTACAGGGTGTTGGCGTAGTTGAGCGAGCCGCCGCCCACCCCGGCGCCGGCGAGCACCATCACGTTGCCGAGGAGGTGGATGCGCTGGATCCCGTACAGCCCGAGGGCCGGCGCCCACAGGTAGTTGCGCAGGTCCCAGCTGTTGCGGGGCAGGCTCTCGCGGGTGAAGCGGCGCCCGGCCTCCAGGATGCCGACCCGGTAGCCCTTCTCGGTGAGCCGCAGCGCCGAGACCGACCCTCCGAAGCCCGATCCGATGACGATGACGTCGTAGTCGTACGACACTGCGTGTGCCTCCCGGGTGCTCGGGTCTGGATCGGAGGGTCGGGCGCGTCAGCGGGCCGGGTCTAGCGGAAGCGGAGGGCCTTCATCACCTTGAGGCTGCGGGTCATGAACTCCGCGTACTTCGCGTCGTCCATGCCCAGCGAGGGCGCCATCGGCAGCAGCCGCTGGTGGGCCACGGTCTGGGCCTCGGTGTACTTGAGGATCCCCTCGGAGCCGTGGCGGCGGCCGAGGCCGGACTCCTTCATGCCGCCCATGGGGGACTGGGCGCTGCCGTAGGCGGGGGCGTAGCCGTCGTTGATGTTGACGGTGCCGGTGCGCAGGCGGGCGGCGACGGCGTGGCCGCGCCGGGCGTCCTTGGTCCAGACGCTGGAGTTGAGGCCGTAGGGGGTGGCGTTGGCCTGGGCGACGACCTCGTCCTCGTCGGTGAACCGGTAGATCGAGACGACCGGGCCGAAGGTCTCCTCGGCGCAGACCGCCATCGGGGCCTCGACCCCGTCGAGGATGGTGGGTTCGTAGAAGAGGGGGCCGATGTCGGGGCGGGCGGTGCCGCCGGCCACGAGGGTGGCGCCCTTGGCGACGGCCTCGTCCACGTGCCGCTGCACGGTCTCCAGCTGACGCGTCCCGACGAGGGATCCCATGTCGGCCCCGTACGCGAGGGCGTGCCCGAGCCGCATGGCCTTGGTGCGGGCGGCGAAGCGCTCGACGAACGCGTCGGCGATCGAGGCGTGGACGTAGAGCCGCTCGATGGAGATGCAGAGCTGGCCGGCGGAGGAGAAGCAGGCGCGGACGGCGCCCGCGGCGGCCTTCTCCACGTCGGCGTCGGCCAGGACGAGCATGGCGTTCTTGCCGCCGAGCTCCAGGGAGACCCCGACCAGGCGGGCGGCCGCGCCCTGGGCGACCTCGCGGCCGGTACGGGTGGAGCCGGTGAAGGAGACGTAGTCGGCGTGCCGGACCACCTCGGGGCCGACGACCGGGCCCTCGCCGAGGACGACCTGGAAGACCTCGGCGGGCAGTCCGGCCTCGATCAGCAGGTCACGGGCCCACAGGGCGGTCAGCGCGGTCTCGGTGTCGGGCTTCATGACGACGGCGTTGCCCGAGACGAAGGCGGGCAGGGCGTCGCCGACGGACAGTTCGAGGGGGTAGTTCCAGGGGGCTATCTGCCCGACGACCCCGCGCGGCTGGCGCAGCTCGGTGACCTTGGTGAGGGTCGGCATGGCGCCCGTGTGGCCCTTGGGGCGCAGGTAGGCGGGCGCCTTGCGGCCGTAGTGGCGGGCGGCGACGGCGACGGCCTGGACCTCCTCGTGGGCGTGCAGGCGCGCCTTGCCGGTCTCCAGCTGGATGAGGTCGAGGACCTCGCTCTGGCGGGCGAGGACCAGGTCGTGGAAGCGCAGCAGCACGGCCGCCCGCCGGCGGACGGGCACCGCCGCCCAGGCGCTCTGGGCGGCGCGGGCCTTCGCGAAGGCGGTGGCCACGTCCTCGGGGGTGGCTTCGGGAAGGTCCGCCAGCTTGTCCCCGGTGAAAGGGGTGTGGTTGGCGGTCCGCCCGGAGCCGATCACTCCGCGGGTCAGCCGGGTGACCAGTTCGGGGGTCACCACGTCGGCGGCGGTACGCGCGCCGGCCGGGACCGGGGCGACCGGGTTCGTGGGCTGCGGTGCGGGGCGGAGGGGGGCGGCGGGGGCCTGCGAGTCCGTCATGGCGGTGAGCGTATGCCGCCCGCGAGGCTTTGGGTACCCGTCGGTAACCGTATTTTGCCAAACCTGCCAGTGATCGCTGGCGCGATCGGCGGGATGTGGCGCGATCACCGCCCCGGGCGGCCGGGCGGGCGGTCCGCCGCGCGGCGGACCGCCCTCCGCCGTACCCTTCGCCGCGCAGCGGTCGCGCCCTTCGCGGACAACCCCGTCCGGCCCGCCTCAGCCCTTCTTCGCCGCGGGCTGCCAACCGGTGAGCACCGTGTCGAACTGCTGGCGGATCTTGGACCACTCGTTCGCCGGACCGGACATGTACACCGCGTACTCGGTGTTCTCCGGGCTGATGTACATCTGCTCGATGGCCCGGCGCGGGCCCGCGTGGGGCGCCTTCTCGGTCCAGGAGAAGTCCCACAGCCCGGCCCGGGTGGTGTCACGGAAGCTGTTCTGGTCCAGCACCTCGCGCTTGTAGTCCATGCGCTCCTTGAGCTCCTTCTCCATGCCGAGGAGGTGCGTGTACGGGTTCGGGTAGTCCGGGGTGGTGTCGATGGCGATCCGGATGAGGTGACGGCCGTTGTCGGGGGTGTAGTCGATCTGGTTGCCGTCCATCTGGCGCTTCCAGCCCACCGGGACGAACAGCGAGAAGCCCGCCGGGTCCTCCACCTTGACGAAACCGGCCGGCGGGGTCGCCGCCGCGGCGCCGTCCTTGGCGTCGTCGCCCGATCCCGAGCGGTCCGGGGCGCTCGCCCCCTTGTCGGCGGAGCCTTCGTCCTGGACCCCGTCGCCCTGGCCGTCGAGGTACTTGAGCACGCCGAACACGCCACCGCCGCCGAGCAGCGCCGCCACCAGGGCCACGGCGGCGGCCCGCTTGAGCCGCCCGGGCGGACGCCCGGCGGGGGCCGCCGGGGACTCCCGGAGCCCGGTGGCCGGGGCGGGCGCGGGCGCGGGGCCGGGGGCGGGGGCCGGGACGGCCGGCTCCGGCCGCGCGGGCTCCGCGGACCGGACCGGCGGCAGCTCCTCGGCCGTGACCGCGCGCGTGGGCACGTACGCCTGCGCCGCCTTCGGCTCGCGGCCCTCCATCGCCTCGATCAGCATCCGCTCGGCCTCGGCGGCCGAGGGCCGCTGGCCCGGGTCCTTGCGCAGCAGCGCGGTGATGACCGGGCTGAGGGCGCCGGACTGGCGCGGGACGGGCGGCTCGTCGTTCACGACGGCCTGGAGGCTGGAGATGGGCGAGGTCCGCCGGAACGGCGAGCGCGCCTCGACCGCCGTGTACAGGGTCGCGCCCAGCGACCACAGGTCGGAGGAGGGGTCGGGGGCACCGCCGGTGACCCGCTCCGGAGCCAGGTAGTCGATGGAGCCGACGAGCTCACCCGTCCGCGTGATCGACGAGTCGCCCTCGATCGCGGCGATCCCGAAGTCGGTGAGCAGCACCCGGCCGTCCTTGGCCAGCAGCACGTTGCCCGGCTTCACGTCGCGGTGCAGCACGCCGACCGCGTGCGCGGCGCGCAGGGCGCCCAGCACGTGCAGACCGATCCGGGCCGCCTCGCGGGGCTCGATGCGCCCGGCCGCCTTGGCGGCCTCCGCGAGGGACGGGCCGTCGATGTACTCCATGACGATCCACGGCCGGTCGTCGTGTTCCAGCACGTCGTGGACGGTGACGACCGCCGGGTGCTGGATCCGGGCCGCGGCCCGGGCCTCCTTCTGCGTGCGGGCGTGCAGGACCTCCCGATCGGCCTGGGCCACGTACAGGCCCGCCGTCAGTTCCTTGACCGCCACGGTCCTGTGCAGCAGCTCGTCGTGCGCGCGCCACACCTTGCCCATGCCGCCGCGGCCGATGGGATCGACGAGCCTGTACCGGCCCGCGAGCACCGCACCCGCGCCTGTCTGCTGTTCCACGAATTCCCGCCGCTCTGTACTCTCCGGGCCAGATTACGGATCCTGTGGGCGCTGCCGGAACCGCGCGGGGCCGGTGAGACAGCACTGTGACGCAATCGGCGTACTGACATCCAGTCAGCCGCCCGCCTGGTAACTCGCCGTGGCCTTCTCGAAGACGTCCGTGACCTTGTCCTCCTCGTCCTTGGGGCCGGTCACCATGACGACGTGGTAGCTCCCGCCGAGGGCGACGACGAAGTTGCGGGCCAGGACGGACCGGCCCGTCGAGTCGATCCAGGTGTAGCGGCCGGTGACGCGCAACTGACCGGCGACCGTGGTGCTCTTGACGTCCCCCGACTCCGCCCAGGTGGAGTTGCGGTACGGGGACAGCTCCGGCTCCTTGTCCTGCTGGTAGGCCTTCGGGTCCGGGTTGCCCTCGACCCGGTCCCGGCCCGGGACCACGACCAGGGTGAACGCGCCCTGCGTGTAGCGCACCTGGCCGGCCTCGTTGATGCTCCGGCGGGTCCAGCCCTGGGGAACGGCGACCGTGAAGTGCTCCGGATCCCGCTCCAGGGTGTAGCCCTCGGGGGCGTTCGGCTGCTGGGCGGGCTTGGACTGCGGGGTTCCGCCGGGGGTCCCGGAGGAACCGCCGCCGGGGGTCGCCGGGCCGGGGGCGGAGCCGGACGGGCTCGGGCGGGCGGGGCTCTGCGCGGCGGTGGGCTGCTGGGCCCGCTGCTCACCGGGGCCGGCGGAACGCGGCATGAACAACAGCGCGTAGGCGACGGCGGCGGCCATCAGGGCCAGTACGCCGACCAGCAGGGTCCGGCCGAGGGAACGCGGCCCCCGCGGGGCGGCGGGGTTGCGGTGGCGGCCGTGCAGCTCGCCGCGCCGGCGGACGACGGGCAGCCGGGCGGGGTCCGGCTCCGGCGGCGGCAGCAGCAGGGCCGGGTCCCCGTCGGGCTCCGGGGCGGAGCGCACCAGGGAGCGCAGCCAGCCGCGCAGCTCCTCGAAGTCGGGGCGTTCGGTGGGGTCCTGGCGCAGCAGCGACTCCACGACGGGGCGCAGCGGGCCGCACTCCTCGGCGAAGGCGGGCGGCTCCGCGCAGACCATCTCGACCAGCTCGGCGACGCTGTCCTCGGGGTACGGGGCGTGTCCCTGGACCGCGCGGTAGAGCAGGGCGCCGAGGGCCCACAGGTCTGTGGCGGGGCCGACGGGCGCGGCGAGCTGCCAGTGGCCGTGGACGGGGCCGGCCTGCTCCGGCGCCCAGCGCTCGGTGACGGGGCCGACGACGGCCATCCGGGTCTGGCGGGCCCGCTCGGCGTCGAGTCCGGTGCGCGGGCCGCCGCCCCAGGCACCGCCCCTACCCCCGGCCGATCCGGCCAGGGGCCGGTTCGGGGTGAGGGGCTGCCGGCCTGGGACGGCGGACTGCCGGTCCGGGACGGCGGACTGCCGATCCGGGGTGACGGACTGCCGGTCCGGGACGGCGGACTGCCGATCCGGAGTGACGGACTGCCGGTCCGGGACGGCGGACTGCCGATCCGGAGTGACGGACTGCCTGCCCGGGACAGCGGAATGCCGGTCCGGGACGGCGGGGGGCGGGCCCGGGACTGCCGGGGACGAGCCCGGGAAGGCCTGCGGCCGGTCCGGGGCGGCGCCCGGCGGGGCGGGGGCGTCGGCCTGGCGGTAGCCCTGCGGAAGGGCGAGCCGGGCGGGCAGCCCGGACGGCGCCCCGGACTCCCCGCCACGCCCCCCGGACCACCGCTCCACCTCCGGCCGGTACGGCTCCTCCGCGTCCGGCCCCTGCCGGCCGGGGTCGGGTGCGGGCGGAGCCTGCCGGTACGGCTGCTGCGCGTAACCGCCTGCGCCGTCCGGGCCCTGCCGGTACGGGTGCTCCGTGTACGCGCCCTCGCCGTCCGCCGCCTCCGCGTCCGGCCCCTGCCGGCCGGAGTCCGGCGCGGGCGGAGCCTGCCGGTACGGCTGCTGCGCGTACTCCCCCTCACCGTCCGGCTCCTGCCGGTCCGGCTCCGGTTCGGCGGGGCGGCGGGGGGTGGCGCCGTGCCAGGGCGGCGGGGCGGCGGTGTCCGGCCCGCCGTACGGGTACGCGTACTCCTGCGGCAGGTTGGCCCCGGTCGGCGGCAGCTGCGGCACCACCACCGGCCCGCGCTCGCCGCGGTCCCGCGCCACCTTGGCGGCGGCGGCCCGGGTCCCGGCCCGGTAGGCCGCGACGGTGCCGGCCCGGGCGCTGGCCTCCGCGGCGGCCCGGTCCTGCGGGGGCCGCGCGGGCTCCGGGACGATGTGGTCGGAGTAGCGCGGCCCGGTGTCGTACCCGGGCGCCACGAGGGGCGCGTACACCGGCTCCTCGGCCGGGGGCGCGGCGGGCGGTGGCTCGGGGGCCGGCGGGGGCGGTAAGGGCGGCGGGGCTCCGCCCCATCCGGAGCCGGACCCGGCGTCCCCGGCGTCCGGTTCGGACTCGGGCACCGGGACCGGGTCGTACCCGCACAGGGCCTCCTCGGCCGCACCCGCCGCCAGACCCGTCAGGACGACCCGTCCGTCCTCGCATATCAGCACGGTCCGGACGGTGATGTTGCGGTGCGTCCAGCCGTGCGCGTGCAGCACGCGCAGCGCGGTCAGCACGTCGGAGGCCACTTCCGCCGCCCTGTAGGGACTCAGCGGTTCGTCGGCGATCAGCGCGGCGAGCGGCCTGGCGGGGACGAGCTCGCTCACTATCCACAGCGACTCGCCCTCCGCGAACACGTCGAAGACCTGGTCGAGCCGGGGGTGGTCCGGTACGGAGGCCGCGGCCTGGGCGGCGGCGATCGCCCTGCGCACCGCGGGGAGTTCCCCGGCCGCGCCCGCCGGGGCGGGGGTCCCGTCGAGCAGCTCCGCGTCGACGACCTCCGGCAACGGCACCTGGTGTACGAGGACTTCCTGACCGCTGCGCGTGTCGAAGGCGCGGGTCTCTATCAGTTCGTACTCGTCGGAGGGCGGCAGCGGCAGGCGGTAGCGCTCGGCCAGGATCCGGCCCGCGTACTCCTCCACATCGCCTCCCCCGAGTGCGGGGGCACCTCCCGGCGGCAGCCGGACGAGGGGTCCCCCGTGGCCCCGCTGAACACGATACGTCGCCCGGGGCGCCCGCGTCCCGGGCTTGCGCGGCCCGTCAGCCCAACGACTGGAAGGTCTGGAACGCCACGTTGCGCAGCTGCGTGCATTCCGGGCCGTCCCACTGGTCGGCGGCGCAGGTGATCATGATCGCGTAGCCGTGCTTCGCGTCCATCCGGAAACCCCGGTCGAGGACCCGGACCTTGACCCCCTTCTGCTCCCGCTCGAACTCCCAGTCGGCGACGGTCGGATAGCCCCGGTAGTCCACTGTCTCCAGGCGTACGAGGTGATAGCCCTTGCTGCTGCCGGACACGCCGGGGGCTATCTCCAGCCAGGCGGCGCGGGCGTCGGAGCCCGGGCTGTCGGTGTAGTCGACCTGGATGCGCGGGAACCCGCCGTCGCGGCTGTAGATCGCGCCGGAGTCCTGGCCCGCGGTGTCGGTCTGGTGGAAGCCCTCGGGCATCCCCATCGAGAAGTGGTACCGCAGGTCCGTCACCGTGCTGAACCCGGCCGGGAGGGCGCCGCCGGGGTTGCCGGGGCTGGCGCCCTGGCCCTGGCTGCTCTGCGTCTGGCCGGTGCCCTGGCCCTGGCCTTGGCCCTGGGACTGCCCCTGGCCGGGGTCACCGCTCGGGGCGGCGCCGGACGCGGCCGCGCTCGGGCCCGCGGACGGTGAGGAACCGGCCGAGGCGACGGGGGAGGCCGCGGGCGGGGCGGCGGGGGCCTGGGCGCCCGGGGACTTGGCCCCGGACGCGGCGGGGGTGGGCCCGCCCTTGCCCTCGTTCTTGCTGCCGGAGTCCTTGTCGCCGCCGCTGAGGAGGTAGCCGATCAGCGTGCCGAGCACGGCCAGGACGACCACCACGCCGGCTATCGCGAGGACGATGGTGCGGCGCGACATCACGTCGGTGAGCGGCGCCTTGACCGGTGCGGGCCTGGCCGGCGGGGCCGCGGCAGCGGCGGCGGCCGCCTTGCGGGCCGACTTCAGCGCGGCGCGGGTGCGTTCGCGCTGTTCGCGGTCCCGCCGCTCGCGTTCCTTCTTGGCCGCCTTCTCGGCGGCCTTCTCCGCCTCGACGTCCGCCTTGGTGAGGGATATCGGCCGGGTCTCCTCGACCGCCGGAACCGGCTCGGCCACCGGCTCGGGCTCGGGGTCGGGGGCGTTGAGCACCGCCGTGAGCATCGCCCTGGCGGCGTCGTCGTCCAGCCGCCCGGCCGGGTCCTTGACCAGCAGCCCGTAGATGATCTCGGTCAGCGGACCGGCGTTCTTCGGCGGGTCCACGGGCTCGGTCATCACCGCGGTGAGGGTGGCGAGCGCGGAGCCCTTGTCGTACGGGGGCACGCCCTCCACGGCCGCGTACAGGAGTCCGCCGAGGGACCACATGTCGGCGGGCGGGCCGGGCTTCTGGCCGCGGGCGCGTTCGGGGGAGATGTAGGAGGGGGCGCCGACGAGCATGCCGGTGGAGGTGATCGAGGGGTCGCCCTCGACCTGCGCGATGCCGAAGTCGGTGAGCACGACGCGGCCGCTCGCGGCGATGAGCACGTTGGACGGCTTCACGTCGCGGTGCAGGATGCCCTGGCCGTGCGCGGCCCGGAGCACGTCCAGGACCGCGAGGCCGACCTCTGCGGCGCGGCGCGGGGTCAGGGGGCCGTTCTCCCGGATGAACTCGGCGAGGGAGGCGCCCTCGACGAGCTCCATGACGATCCAGGGGCGGCCGTCCTCGTCGACGACGTCGAAGACGGTGACGGCGCCCTCGCTGCGGATCCGCGCGATCGCCTTGGCCTCGCGGAGGGTGCGCGTGATCAGGCGGCGCTTCTCGTCCTCGTCCACGCCGGTGCTGAAACGGAGTTCCTTGACGGCGACGGTGCGTCCGAGGATCTCGTCCTCGGCCCGCCACACGGTGCCCATGCCGCCCTTGCCGAGCACGGCCCCGAGCCGGTACCGGCGCGCGAGCAGCCGGCCCCGGTCCTTGCCGTCGTCGGCCTTGGCGGCCTCCGAGCCCTCGTCAGCGGCCTTGCCCACGGCTCCGGAAGCGTCCTTGCCAGCGTCGGCGGCGGGGGCCGCGCCGGAGGTGGCCTTCGGGCCCGCGGGCTTCGCCCCGCCGGGGGCAACGCCCTTCGCGGCCACGGACGTCGCGTCCGCCTTCACGGGCTGCGCACGGTCGTCGGCGGCGTCGGCGGCGTCGGCCGCGGGCTCCTCGGCGGCGGGGGCGGGGGCGTCGGCCTTCGCGTCGGCCGCCCCGGAACCGGACGTCACGGCTGAGGCCTTCACAGGGGAGGCCTCCTCGGGAGAGGCCTTCACCGGCGAGGCCTTCACGGGAGAGGCCTTCACAGGGGAGGCCTCCTCGGGAGAGGCCTTCACCAGCGAGGCCTTCACGGGAGAGGCCTTCTCGGGAGAGGCCTTCGCCCCGTCCTCCTCGGCATCCGCCGGCCCGGCATCGGCAGCGGGCTTCGTCTCCGCCGCACCGCCGGGGCCGGATCCGGCCTTGACCTCGGCCGCGGCGGAGGCGGCGTCGGCGGCGGGGGTCTCGTCCGCGCCGCGATTCGATCCGTCAGCGGTGCTGCGCAGCGGGCGGGAAGCGGCCGGCTCGGCCCCGCCGTCGGCGGGAGCAGCCGCCTCCCCGGGCCCGTCCGCCGCACCGGCGGCAGGCTTCGCGGCAACGGGCTTCCCGGCAGCGGAGGTCCCGGAGGTCCCGCCGGCGGAACGTGCCTTCGGCACCTTCACGGACCCGGCGCCGGCGTCCCCGGACGCGGTCGCCGCGTCACCGTCCAGCTCCGCCGCAGGCGGCCCGGCTGGCGCCCCGGCAGGCGATTCGGTGTGCTCCGGCTTCGACATGCGTCCCCTCTGCGTTCGTGCAGCCTGCCCCGGCTGCCCCGGCAGCCGCCGGGGGGCACGGTAACCCACCCCGGCAGAAACCTCATTGTTGCTCACTCCGCATCGGACGGAAGCCCCGGGTCCGACGGTTCCCCCCGCCGCGTCGCGGAGTTACAACGGAACGATGTCCGGCGCCCCCAGCCGCGCCGCGTCCGCCGTCTGGTCGTCCGGCTGGCGCTGGGATTCGCGCTCCGCCTGGACCCTCTTCTCGTAGTGTTCGACCTCCTTCTCGATCTGGTGCTTGTCCCACCCCAGCACCGGAGCCATCAATTCCGCGCACTCGCGGGCCGATCGGGTCCCCCGGTCGAAGGTCTCGATCGAGATCCGGGTCCGGCGCGTCAGGACGTCGTCCAGGTGCCGGGCCCCCTCGTGCGAGGCGGCGTAGACGACCTCGGCCCGCAGGTAGTCGTCCGCCCCGGTCAACGCCTCGCCCAGCGACGGGTCGGCCGCGATCAGTTCGAGGATCTCCTCCGTCAGGGATCCGTACCGGTTCAACAGGTGTTCCACCCGCACCACATGGAGCCCCGTTCGCGCCGCCGTCCCCGCGCGGGCGTTCCACAGGGCCCGGTAGCCCTCGGCCCCCACCAGGGGGACGTCCTCCGTGACGCACTCCGCCACCCGCCGGTCGAGGCCGTGCACCGCCTCGTCGACCGCGTCCTTGGCCATCACCCGGTACGTCGTGTACTTGCCGCCGGCCACCACCACCAGCCCCGGCACCGGATGGGCCACGGTGTGCTCGCGCGACAGCTTGCTCGTCGCGTCCGACTCCCCGGCCAGCAGCGGCCGCAGGCCCGCGTAGACCCCCTGGACGTCGTCCCGGGTCAGCGGCACCGCCAGCACCGAGTTCACGTGCTGCAGCAGGTAGTCGATGTCCGCGCTCGAAGCGGCCGGGTGGGCCTTGTCCAGGTCCCAGTCGGTGTCGGTGGTGCCCACGATCCAGTGGCGGCCCCACGGGATGACGAACAGCACCGACTTCTCCGTCCGCAGGATCAGCCCGGTGCTCGAATGGATCCGGTCCTTCGGGACGACCAGGTGGATCCCCTTCGACGCCCGCACGTGGAACTGCCCGCGCTCCCCGATGAGCGCCTGGGTGTCGTCGGTCCACACCCCGGTCGCGTTGACCACCTGCTGGGCGCGGATCTCGTACTCCCCGCCGCCCTCCACGTCCCGGACCCGGACCCCCACCACCCGTTCGCCCTCGCGCAGGAAGGCGACCACCCTCGCCCGGTTGGCGCAGTGCGCCCCGTACGCGGCGGCCGTCCGCACGAGGGTGGCGACGTAGCGGGCGTCGTCCATCTGGGCGTCGTAGTACTGCAGGGCGCCCACGAGCGCGTCCTTGCGCAGGGCCGGCGCGATCCGCAGCGCCCTGCGGCGCGAGAGGTGCCGGTGGGTGGGCAGGCCGCGCCCGTGCCCGCTGGAGAACGACATGGCGTCGTAGAGGGCCACGCCCGAACCTGCGTAGAAGCGCTCCCAGGCCTTGTGCTGGAGCGGGTACAGGAACGGCACCGGCTTCACCAGGTGCGGGGCGAGGCGCTCCAGCAGCAGGCCGCGCTCCTTCAATGCCTCCCGTACGAGCGCGAAGTCGAGCATCTCCAGGTACCTGAGCCCGCCGTGGATGAGCTTGCTCGACCGGCTCGACGTGCCGGACGCCCAGTCCCGGGCCTCCACCAGACCCGTCGAGAGGCCCCGGGTGACCGCGTCCAGCGCCGTGCCGGCGCCGACCACCCCCGCGCCGACGACCAGCACGTCCAGTTCCCGTTCGGCCATCCGGGCGAGCGCCTCCGCCCGCTGCGCCGGCCCCAGTGTCGCTGTCCTCACGGCTGCCTCCCGTTGGTGCGGGCCGAACCCCGCTCGATGCGGGTGATCCCGCTCACATCTCCCGTTTCACGATTCTGACCGGCCGCACCGACATCGGCCACCGGCTGTGGACAACACAACGGTAGCCACCACCCCGCAATGCGACATATCTGTCATATATACGCCTAGTCTGACATTGCGCCAGCTCTCGGCGGCCTCCGGACCCGTCCGGACCCCCCTCCCGGGGACGCGCGCGCACCGCCCCCTCATGCCAGGGAAGGGAAGGGACGGCCCCCCATGCCCGCAGATCTCGCCGTCATCGGACTCGGCCACCTCGGCCTCCCCCTCGCCCAGGCGGCCGTCGCCGCCGGGATCGAGACCATCGGCTACGACAGCGGCCCCGCCACGGACAGCAGCCTCACCGCGGCCGAGGTCCGCCGCATGTCGGCGGCCGGCTTCCGGGTCACCACCAACCCCGCCGACCTCGGCCGGGTCCGCACCGCCGTCGTCTGCGCCCCCACCCAGCTGGGCGCCGACCGGGCACTGGACCTCTCCGCCGTCGGCGAGGCGGGCCGCGCGCTGGCCGCCCGGCTGCGCCCGCACACCACGGTGATCCTCGAATCCGCCGTCCACCCGGGCGTCACCGAGGACTACCTGCGCCCCATCCTGGAGAGCGGCTCCGGACTGCGCGCCGGGCGCGACTTCCACCTGGCCTACTCCCCCGCCCGCCACGATCCCGGCAACCGCACCCACGGCATCGCCAACACCCCCAAGGTCATCGGCGGCCTCACCCCCGCCTGCACGGAATCCGCGCACGCCTTCTACGCCCGCCTCACCGAGAAGGTGGTGCGCGCCCGCGGCCTGCGCGAGGCCGAGACGGTCCAGCTCCTGGAGACCAACTACCGGCACGTGAACATCGCCCTCATGAACGAGATGGCGGTGCTCTGCCACGACCTCGGCGTCGACCTCTGGGACGTCGTCCGGTGCGCCGAGACGAAGCCGTACGGGTTCCAGGCCTTCCGTCCGGGCCCGGGCGTCGGCGGACACGGCGTCCCCCTCGACCCCAACTACCTCCCGCACACCACCCGCACCCCCGGGCACCCGCTGCGCATGGTCGGCCTGGCGCAGGAGATCAACAACCGGATGCCGCAGTACGTCATCCAGCGCTCGGCCACCCTGCTCAACGAGCACGGCAAATCCGCCCGCGGCGCCCGCGTCCTGCTGCTCGGCGTCACCTACAAGCAGGACCTCGCCGACCAGGAGGGCTCCCCGGCCCGCGAGATCGCCAGCCGGCTCCTCGACCTCGGGGCCCAGGTCAGCTACCACGACCCGTACGTCGCGGGCTGGCGGGTGCGCGACCGGCCCGTGCCCCGCGCCGATTCGCTCTACGAGGCCGCCGCCAACGCCGACCTGACGATCCTGCTCCAGCACCACCGCACGTACGACCTCCAGGGGCTCGCGGTGAAGGCCCAGCTGCTCCTCGACACCCGGGGCGCCAGCCCGGCCGGGGCGGCCCACCGCCTCTGACACCGGTCCGGTCCCACGCCCCGAAATACCCCGTCGGATGTCGGCGCCCCCTGCTAGCCTGCGGCGTCACTTATCTCGTACTTACGACTGACCACCGTACGTACGTGCGTGTTTACCGATCCCTGGGGGGGATTTCCGATGAGCCAGAACTTCCAGCCGCCCACGCCCGCGCCCTCGCCCTACGCCGAAGCCCCGGCTCCCGCGCCCGCGCCCGCCTACAGCAGCCCCGGCCTCGGCGTCCTCGCCGCCGTCGTCGCGGCGATCGCGGCCGCCGCCGTCTACGGCTGGATCATCAGCGCCACCGATCACCAGATCGGCTACGCGGCCGTCGGCGTCGGCGCCCTGGTCGGTTTCGCCGCGGGCAAGGCCGGCGGCCGCAGCCCCGCCCTGCCGCCCGTCGCCGCGCTGCTCGCACTGGCCGCCGTCTTCGCCGGCCAGCTGTTCGCCATCGTCCTGATCTTCGCCGGCAAACTCCAGGTCAGCGCCTTCGACATCCTCGGCCAGGGCGCCTCCCCCCTCATGGAGGTCTGGAAGGAAGCAGCGGACCCGCTGACGTTCGTCTTCCTCGCCATCGGCGGGTACGCCGCGTTCCAGATCTCCCGCAAGACCGCCACCTAGGCCGTCCGGACGCCGTCGCCGCGGGCCGCTCCGGCGGCCCGCCGCTCGTCCGCGTCGGCCAGCCAGAAGTACAGCGGCGGCAGGCCGAGCTCCAGCGCCGCCAACGGGATCTGGAACCAGTGCGGCCATCCGTGGACCGCCACGGACAGCACCCGCCCCACGCCGCCGAGCAGGAAGACCGCCGACAGCCACCGGACGGCACGCGCCGGGACCGGCGTACGGCGGGCGGTCTCGATCCAGGCCAGCCCGAACCCGACGAAGATCGCGTTGTAGAAGCGCTCCCGGCTGTCCACGGTCACCGCCGCCGGCCCCGCCCCCTCGGTGCCGGGCACCGAGGCGATGCCCAGCACCAGGTGGTAGAGCCCGATCGCCACGCAGGCCACGCCCATGGCCCAGGCGAGCCCCTTCAGAAGTCCGTGCCTGCTCACGACCCCACCCCGCTTAGTAGACACACGTCAACTTGGGGTGAGCGTAGGAGCGTAGTAGACACGCGTCAAGTAACTTGGGCGGATGACCACGCGCCGCCGCCTCTCCCCCGACGACCGCCGCGCCCAGCTGCGCGCCGTCGGAGCCGCCCTCTTCGCCGCGAAGCCGTACGAGGACGTCCTCATGGAGGAGGTCGCCGAGCGGGCCGGGGTCTCCCGCGCCCTGCTCTACCGCTACTTCCCGGGCAAGCGGGAGCTGTTCGCCGCCGTCTACCGGGAGGCCTCGGACCGCCTCCTGTCCTCGACCGCGCTCGACCCGGACGTCCCCGCCTCCGCCTGGCTCCGGGCCGGACTCGACACGCACATCGACTACTTCGCCGCGAACCGCAACACCGTCCTCGCCGCCAACCGCACGCTCGCCGGCGACCCGGTGGTGCAGGCGATCATCGACGACGAACTGGCCGGCCTGCGCGCCCACCTGCTGACCGTCACCGCCCCCGCCGAGGAGCAGTACGCCATGGTCTCGGCCGTGGTGACGAGCTGGCTGGTCTTCGTCCGCGCGCTGTGCGTGGACTGGCTCCTCGACGGCGCCTACTCCCGCACCGCGCTCGCCGACATCTGCGTCGGCGCCCTCACCGGCGCCCTCGCGACCGTCCCCGGGCTGCGCCCGCTGCCCGCCGCGGCAGGGCGCTGACCGGACGGAGTACGCCGGAGGGCCGGTACCCCACATGGGGGTACCGGCCCTCCGGCGTACGTACGGGAGCGACCCGGCAACCGGGTCAGCGGCGGTGCTGCGAGTCCGCGACCGTGACCTCGACCCGCTGGAACTCCTTGAGCTCGCTGTAGCCGGTGGTGG
The DNA here is from genome assembly GCF_040609475.1 of Streptomyces sp. NPDC004667. Lineage (NCBI taxonomy): Bacteria > Bacillati > Actinomycetota > Actinomycetes > Kitasatosporales > Streptomycetaceae > Streptomyces > Streptomyces sp. NPDC004667. Next base: position 104,580 of record NZ_JBEXKC010000019.1, read on the forward strand.
CCATCGAGCGGCGCAGCGCGCCGAAGATGTTCATCGAGCCGTCGGGGGTGTGCGAGGGACCGGTGAGGATCTCCTCGGTGGTGCCCACGGTGCCGAGGTCGACCTTCTTGCCGCGCGGCACGTCCTCGTGGACGGCCTCCATGCCCCAGTGGTTGCCCTTGCCGGGCGCGTCCGTGGCACGGGCCAGCGGGGAGCCCATCATCACGGCGTCGGCGCCGCAGGCGACGGCCTTCGGGATGTCGCCGGACCAGCCCACGCCGCCGTCGGCGATGACGTGCACGTAGCGGCCACCGGACTCGTCCATGTAGTCGCGGCGGGCCGCGGCCACGTCCGCGACGGCGGTGGCCATCGGGACCTGGATGCCCAGCACGTTGCGGGTGGTGTGCGCGGCGCCGCCGCCGAAGCCGACCAGCACGCCCGCCGCGCCGGTGCGCATCAGGTGCAGGGCGGCCGTGTAGGTGGCGCAGCCGCCCACGATGACGGGGACGTCGAGCTCGTAGATGAACTGCTTGAGGTTCAGCGGCTCGGCGGCGCCGGAGACGTGCTCCGCCGACACGGTGGTGCCGCGGATGACGAAGATGTCCACGCCCGCGTCCACGACGGCCTTGGAGAACTCGGCCGTGCGCTGCGGGGAGAGCGCGGCGGCGGTGACGACGCCGGAGTCGCGCACCTCCTTGATCCGCTGACGGATCAGGTCCGCCTGGATCGGCGCGGAGTAGATCTCCTGGAGACGGCGGGTCGCGGTCTCCTCGTCCAGCTCCGCGATCTCGTCGAGCAGCGGCTGCGGGTCCTCGTAGCGGGTCCACAGGCCTTCGAGGTTCAGCACGCCGAGGCCGCCGAGCTCACCGATGCGGATCGCGGTCTGCGGGGAGACCACCGAGTCCATGGGGGCGGCCAGGAAGGGAAGCTCGAAGCGGTACGCGTCGATCTGCCAGGCGATCGAGACCTCCTTCGGGTCCCGCGTACGCCGGCTGGGGACGATGGCGATGTCGTCGAAGGCGTACGCCCGGCGGCCGCGCTTGCCGCGCCCGATCTCGATCTCAGTCACGTGTGGTGGCCTTTCCTCTGGGTCTGCCCGTCCAGTATCCCCGACGGGCGGAGCCTTGCGTTTCGGTGACCGCTGTACGGACGTACGCGCGCACGGCGAAGGGGCGGACCCGGCACTTTCGCCGGGTCCGCCCCTCACCTCACGCGCTTCAGCCCTTGCGGCTGTAGTTCGGTGCCTCGACCGTCATCTGGATGTCGTGCGGGTGGCTCTCCTTGAGGCCCGCCGAGGTGATCCGGACGAAGCGGCCCCGGTCCTGGAGCTCGGGAACGGTGCGCCCGCCGACGTAGAACATCGACTGGCGCAGGCCCCCGACGAGCTGGTGCACGACCGCGGAGAGCGGGCCGCGGTAGGGGACCTGGCCCTCGATGCCCTCGGGGATCAGCTTGTCGTCACCGCCGACGCCCTCCTGGAAGTAGCGGTCCTTGGAGAAGGACTTCTGCTCCCCGCGGGACTGCATCGCGCCGAGCGAGCCCATGCCGCGGTACGACTTGAACTGCTTGCCGTTGATGAAGAGCAGCTCGCCCGGGGACTCCTCGCAGCCCGCGAGGAGCGAGCCGAGCATCACCGTGTCGGCGCCCGCGACCAGGGCCTTGGCGATGTCGCCGGAGTACTGCAGGCCGCCGTCGCCGATGACCGGGACGCCCGCGGCCTTGGCGGCCAGCGAGGCCTCGTAGATCGCGGTGACCTGCGGGACGCCGATGCCGGCGACGACGCGGGTGGTGCAGATGGAACCGGGGCCGACGCCGACCTTGATGCCGTCGCAGCCGGCGTCGATCAGCGCCTGCGCGCCGTCGCGGGTGGCGACGTTGCCGCCGATGACGTCCACGCCGGCGTTCGACTTGATCTTGGCGACCATGTCGCCGACCAGGCGGGAGTGGCCGTGGGCGGTGTCGACGACGATGAAGTCGGCGCCCGCCTCGATCAGCGCCTGGGCGCGCTCGTACGCGTCGCCCGCCACGCCGACGGCCGCGCCGACGAGCAGCCGGCCGTCCTTGTCCTTGGCGGCGTTCGGGTACTTCTCGGCCTTGACGAAGTCCTTGACCGTGATCAGGCCCTTGAGGATGCCCGCCTCGTCGACCAGCGGCAGCTTCTCGATCTTGTGGCGGCGCAGCAGCTCCATGGCGTCCACGCCGGAGATGCCGACCTTGCCCGTGACCAGCGGCATCGGGGTCATGACCTCGCGCACCTGGCGGCTGCGGTCCGACTCGAAGGCCATGTCGCGGTTGGTGACGATGCCGAGGAGCTTGCCGGCCGGGTCGGTCACCGGGACGCCGGAGATGCGGAACTTCGCGCACAGCTCGTCTGCCTCGCGCAGGGTCGCGTCCGGGTGCACCGTGATCGGGTCGGTGACCATGCCGGACTCGGAGCGCTTGACGAGGTCGACCTGGTTGGCCTGGTCGGCGATGGAGAGGTTGCGGTGCAGGACGCCGACGCCGCCCTGACGGGCCATCGCGATGGCCATGCGCGACTCGGTGACCTTGTCCATGGCGGCGGACAGCAGCGGAACGTTCACTCGGACGTTGCGCGAGATGAGGGAAGAGGTGTCGATCGCGTCAGGCGCCATGTCCGACGCGCCCGGCAGCAGCAGCACGTCGTCGTAGGTCAGTCCGAGCGTGGCGAACTTGTCGGGTACTCCGGTCGAACCGCTGTCGGTCATGACACCTTCCCAAATGGTCTTGCTCTGCGCGGATGTCCATGCTAACGGGATCCCGACGCGTCTCATTCCACGACCAAGGTCAAGCAGAAGATTCGTCGTTTCCTACGATGGATCGCGCGGCCCGGAGTCACACAGCGGGACCGCGCGACCCGTCACTGTTCCGCCAGGGCCCGCAGCCTGCTCAGCGCCCGGTGCTGCGCGACCCGCACCGCGCCCGGGGACATCCCGAGCATCTGGCCGGTCTCCTCCGCGGTCAGGCCGACGGCCACCCGCAGCACCAGCAGCTCGCGCTGGTTCTCCGGCAGGTTGGCCAGCAGCTTCTTGGCCCAGGCGGCGTCGCTGCTGAGCAGGGCCCGCTCCTCGGGGCCCAGCGAGTCGTCGGGCCGTTCCGGCATCTCGTCGGACGGCACGGCCGTGCTCCCCGGGTGCCGCATGGCGGCCCGCTGGAGGTCGGCGACCTTGTGCGCGGCGATGGCGAAGACGAAGGCCTCGAAGGGCCGGCCGGTGTCCCGGTAGCGCGGCAGCGCCATCAGGACGGCGACGCAGACCTCCTGCGCCAGGTCCTCCACGAAGTGACGGGCGTCACCGGGGAGCCGCGAGAGCCGGGTGCGGCAGTAGCGGATGGCCAGGGGGTGTACGAAGGCCAGCAGATCGTGCGTGGCCTGCTCGTCGCCCTCCACCGCACGGCGCACGAGCGCGCTGACGGCCCCGGCTCCGCCGCCCTTGGCGGCGCCGGTGGGTGCTGTGGCCGTGGGGGATCCCAGGGCCTCGTCGTCGCGCATCAATCCATGGTGCCTTGGCGCCGGAGCATTCGCGGCACCGTGGTCCGTGTTGTGCATCGAAGCGTTATGAGCGGGTGCGCCGGAACTCATCATGTGCGCCCTCCCCTCCGCTCGGCCCGAATCGTCGCCCCCGGGGCCCCGGGGACTCGACCTCTCCAAGAATGCGGCACACCACCAAGGATGCGGCATCGCGCCCGAAGCGACACGTCCCCCGGATTGTGCACCGCCAATCCCCGGCGGGTCACCGGGTACGACGCGACGTACGGCGGTGTCCGCGCGGCGCCGCCGACGGGGCGGCGGGCACCTCCCCGCGGGGGCCGGGGCGCGTGCCGCCCCGTCCGCCGGCGGCGGACGGGACCGCTCGGGACGACCGGTCGGGGATCCCGCAGGTCAGCGGACGAGGCCCCAGCGGAAGCCGAGCGCCACGGCGTGCGCCCGGTCCGAGGCGCCGAGCTTCTTGAACAGCCTGCGGGCGTGGGTCTTTACCGTGTCCTCGGAGAGGAAGAGCTCGCGCCCGATCTCCGCGTTGGAACGGCCGTGGCTCATGCCTTCCAGCACCTGGATCTCGCGCGCGGTGAGCGTGGGCGCGGCGCCCATCTCGGCCGAGCGCAGCCGGCGCGGGGCCAGTCGCCAGGTCGGGTCGGCGAGGGCCTGGGTGACCGTGGCCCGCAGTTCGGCGCGCGAGGCGTCCTTGTGCAGGTAGCCGCGGGCGCCGGCGGCGACCGCGAGGGCCACCCCGTCCAGGTCCTCGGCGACCGTCAGCATGATGATGCGGGCGCCCGGGTCGGCGGACAGGAGCCGGCGGACCGTCTCGACACCGCCCAGCCCCGGCATGCGTACATCCATCAGAATCAGGTCGGAGCGGTCGGCACCCCAGCGGCGGAGGACTTCCTCGCCGTTGGCTGCCGTCGTCACACGCTCGACGCCGGGCACGGTGGCAACCGCGCGACGGAGCGCCTCTCGGGCAAGCGGGGAGTCGTCGCAGACGAGGACGGAAGTCATGACCGCCCTCCGCAGCTGCTGATGCGCGTCACCTTGAGCCTCCAGGCTGGTACGTATCGTCACCTGTGCGATCGATGCCCTCGGACACCTGTCCGGGAACTTCTCGGTTCAACCGCACTCGCTCTCTCAACGATGGTCACTCGAAAGAGTTACGGGTCGGACGGACACCTTCGGCACTCTACGTGAGGAAGCGATCACGACGCCGGAGCCACGAGCGAGCTGTCCTCCATCTGGAGCTATGCCCTATTTGGCGGCTTTTCTTCCGTTTGGCATGTGTCTGAGGCTAGATTCCCAATGAGTCATATTTACATCTACTACGACAGTAGGTGTGGAGACATGGACCGTATCCGCCTCAGTACCGGCACCAAGAGGGACTACCCATGGCAGATTTCTCCCGCCTCCCCGGACCGAACGCCGACCTCTGGGACTGGCAGCTGCTGGCTGCCTGCCGCGGGGTCGACAGCTCCCTGTTCTTCCACCCGGAGGGCGAGCGGGGTGCGGCCAGGAGTGCGCGCGAGGCCTCCGCTAAAGAGGTCTGCATGAGATGCCCGGTGCGTTCGGAATGCGCCGCGCACGCACTGGCCGTCCGCGAGCCCTACGGGGTGTGGGGCGGCCTCACCGAGGACGAACGCGAGGAGCTGATGGGCCGCGCGCGGCACCGCCTGATCCCCGCGTCGAGCACGATCGGCCCCATCGCCCCGCACTGACCGCCGAGCGGCGGCAGGAACCTCCGAAGGAACGTTTCGCCTGATCTCCCGCCCTCCCCGGCGCCGCGCCGGACGGGGCGGGGGTCAGCGCGCGGCGGCCCGCACCAGCTCACCCAGGGTCGCCGCCACCGCCGGTACGCGCGCCAGGTCGGGCAGCGTCAGCGCCACGACCTCCCGCTCCACCGCCGGCTCCACGGCCAGGGTGCTCACGCCCTTGGCCCGTACGGACTCCACCGCCAGCTCCGGCAGCACCGCGACCCCGAGCCCCGCCCCGACCAGCCCGACCACGGCGGGGTAGTCGTCGGTGGCGAAGTCGATGCGCGGGGTGAAGCCCGCACCCTCGCACACCTCCACCAGGTGGCGGCGGCAGCGCGGGCAGCCCGCGATCCAGGGCTCCTCGGCCAGTTCCGCCATGCCCACCCGCTCGGCGCCGGCCAGCCGGTGCCCTTCGGGAACCAGCCCGACGAGCCGGTCGGTGAGCAGCGGCGTGACCACCAGGTCCTCCCACTCGGCCGCCGCCCCCGCCGCCCCGCCCCCGTAGCGGAAGGCCAGGGCCAGGTCGCAGTCCCCCTCGCGCAGCATCTCCACCGACCGCGGAGGCTCCGCCTCGACCAGCGAGATGCGGGTGCCGGGGTGCGCGGCGCGCATCGCCGCGAGCGCGGTCGGCACCAGGGTGGAGCTCCCGCTCGGGAAGGAGACGAGCCGGACCCGGCCGGCGCGCAGCCCGGCGATGGCCGCGACCTCCTCCTCGGCCGCCGTCAGCCCGGCCAGGATCCCGGCCGCGTGGCGCACCAGGGCCTCGCCGGCCTGGGTCAGCCGCATTTCGCGGCCCGTGCGGATCAGCAGCGGGGTGCCGGCCGACTGTTCGAGGGCCTTCATCTGCTGGGAGACGGCGGGCTGGGTGCAGCCGAGCTCGCGGGCGGCGGCGGAGAAGGACCCGGTCCCGGCGACAGCGCGCAGGACCCGGAGATGGCGTGCCTCAATCACGGTTCGAGCATAAGCCCGGCTTTGACGTTGGCGCCAATGTCCGGCTTGACCCTTTGAGCTCGGGGCCGCTTCCGGTGACACCGCGGAGCCGGAAGATCACGACTGCGTACGCACCCGCCCGCACAGGCGCCCAGGCCGTGCGGGGCGGCTAGGTTGCGCACATGACGACTGCGTTGATTACGGGATCCACGGCGGGCATCGGCGCCGCCTTCGCCCGCCGCCTGGCCACCCAGGGGCACAACCTGGTGCTGGTGGCCCGCGACACCAAGCGGCTGGCCGAGCAGGCCACCGAGCTGCACGACCGGCACGGCATCGAGGCGGAGGTGCTGCCCGCGGACCTCTCCACGGAGCGGGGCATCGCGGCGGTCGAGACCCGTCTGGGGGACCGTACGCACCCGGTGGACCTGCTGGTCAACAACGCGGGATTCGGCAACAAGGGCCGCTACCTCGACGTGTCGATGGCCGACGAGCTGGCCATGATCAAGGTGCACGTCGAGGCGGTGCTGCGGCTGACCTCGGCGGCGACCGGGTCGATGCGCTCGCGCGGGCGCGGCGGGGTGGTGAACGTGGCCTCGGTGGCGGCCTTCGTACCGCGCGGCACCTACGGCGCGAGCAAGGCGTGGGTCGTGCAGTTCACCCAGGGGGCGGCACGGGACCTCGCGGGTTCGGGCGTGCGGCTGATGGCCCTGTGCCCGGGGTTCGTGCGGACCGAGTTCCACCAGCGGGCGGGCATGGGGACGGACAACATCCCGGGCTGGCTCTGGCTGGACGCCGACAAGCTGGTGGCGGCGGCCCTGGCGGACCTGGCGCGCGGCAAGACCGTGTCGATCCCCGACCCTCGGTACAAGGCGCTGATGGGCGTGGTGAAGCTGACGCCGCGCGGGATCCTCGGCGGCGTGTCCTCCCGCACCGGGCGCAAGTACGGCCCCCAGTAACCGGTGTGACCCACAGGTAAGCGCACCAAGTGGGTGAAATCTCCCTAAACTGGACGTGTCCCATCCACCGCAGGAGGCGACGCGATGACATTCGTACAGGTGATCGATTACGAGACGAAGCGGTTCGACGAGATGAACGCGCTCATCGACCGCTACGCGGAACAGACCAGCGGCAGGCGCACGGTCACCCACACCATGATCGGCCGGGACCGCGACGCGCAGACGCACTACGTGGACCTCGTCGAATTCCCGTCCTACGAGGAGGCCATGAGGAACTCTCACCTCCCCGAGACCGACCGGATGTTCCAGGAGATGGTGGCCCTCTGCGAGGGAATGCCGAAGTTCATGAACCTCGACGTCGTCCGGGACGAGTACCTCAACAAGCTGGTCGCGAACCGGGTCTTCGACGAGATCGCCGTGAAGGGCGACTTCGACGCCATCGAGGAGTGCGTCGCGGCCGACTACGTCACCCACGACATGATGGACACGCAGGGCCGCGGCAACGGCCGGGACGGGCTGCGGCGGACCATCGGCATGTGGCGGGACGCGTTCGACTTCACGTTCGACAAGACGCGCCAGATGGCCGAAGGGGACTGCGTCACCACGCTGTGGAACTGGAAGGGCACCCACAAGGGCGAGTTCATGGGAGTCGCGCCGACCGGCAAGGAAGTCAGCATGTCGGGATGCATGACCTGCCGGATCGAGAACGGCCAGATCGCGGAGGACTGGTGGTACTACGACGCCCCCGGTCTGATGCGGCAGCTGGGCATGATGCCCGGCTGACCGGACACCCGGACGCCCGGATGCCCGGACGGCGCGGGATACCCGTACGGCGCGGGAGGCGTCGACGGCGCGGACACGCAAGAGGCCCTGGTCACCCCCGCTCGGCAGCGGTGACCAGGGCCTTCTCACGCGTCAGGCGCCGTCGGCCTCAGTGGCCGTGGAGCCTCAGTGGCTGTGGCCGTGACCGTGGCCGTGACCGGCGTCGGCCTCTTCCTCGGCCGGCTTCTCGACGACCAGGGTCTCGGTCGTGAGCAGCAGGGAGGCGATGGACGCGGCGTTCTCCAGCGCGGAGCGGGTGACCTTGACCGGGTCGATGACGCCGGCCTTGACCAGGTCGCCGTACTCGCCGGTGGCGGCGTTGAAGCCCTGGCCCTTGTCGAGCTCGGCGACCTTGGAGGTGATGACGTAACCCTCCAGGCCGGCGTTCTCGGCGATCCAGCGCAGCGGCTCGACGGCGGCGCGGCGCACGACGGAGACGCCGGTGCCCTCGTCGCCGGTCAGGCCGAGGTTCTCGTCGAGGACCTTGACGGCGTGGACGAGCGCGGAGCCACCGCCGGAGACGATGCCCTCCTCGACCGCGGCGCGGGTCGCCGAGATGGCGTCCTCGAGACGGTGCTTCTTCTCCTTGAGCTCCACCTCGGTGGCGGCGCCGACCTTGATGACGCAGACGCCGCCGGCGAGCTTCGCCAGGCGCTCCTGCAGCTTCTCGCGGTCCCAGTCGGAGTCCGTGGACTCGATCTCGGCCTTGATCTGGTTGACGCGGCCCGCGACGTCAGCGGCGTTGCCGCCACCGTCGACGATGGTCGTGTCGTCCTTGGAGATGGTCACGCGGCGCGCGGAACCGAGGACGTCCAGGCCGGCCTGGTCGAGCTTGAGGCCGACCTCCTCGGCGATGACGGTGGCACCGGTGAGGGTGGCCATGTCCTGCAGCATCGCCTTGCGACGGTCGCCGAAGCCGGGGGCCTTGACGGCGACCGCGTTGAAGGTGCCGCGGATCTTGTTGACGACGAGGGTGGAGAGCGCCTCGCCCTCGACGTCCTCGGCGATGATCAGCAGCGGGCGGGAGCCGCCGGCCTGGATGACCTTCTCCAGCAGCGGCAGGAGGTCCTGGATCGAGGAGACCTTGCCCTGGTTGATCAGGATGTACGGGTCGTCGAGGACGGCCTCCATACGCTCCTGGTCGGTCACCATGTACGGGGAGAGGTAGCCCTTGTCGAAGGCCATGCCCTCGGTGAACTCCAGCTCCAGGCCGAAGGCGTTGGACTCCTCGACGGTGATGACACCGTCCTTGCCGACCTTGTCCATCGCCTCGGCGATGAGCTCGCCGACCTGCTGGTCCTGCGCGGAGAGCGCGGCCACGGCGGCGATGTCGGACTTGTCCTCGATCGGGCGGGCGGTCGCGAGGAGGTCCTCGGACACGGCCTTGACCGCGGCGTCGATGCCCTTCTTCAGGGCGGCCGGGGAAGCGCCGGCGGCGACGTTGCGCAGACCCTCGCGGACCAGCGCCTGGGCCAGCACGGTGGCGGTGGTGGTGCCGTCACCCGCGATGTCGTTGGTCTTGGTCGCCACCTCCTTCACGAGCTGGGCGCCCAGGTTCTCGTACGGGTCGTCCAGCTCGACCTCGCGGGCGATGGTGACACCGTCGTTGGTGATGGTGGGGGCGCCGAACTTCTTGTCGATGACGACGTTGCGGCCCTTGGGGCCGATCGTCACCTTGACCGTGTCGGCAAGCTTGTTGACACCGCGCTCGAGGGCGCGACGGGCGTCCTCGTCAAACTTAAGAATCTTCGGCATGGGAGCGGTCAGCCCTCTCGTTGCGATCCCCGGCCGCTCACCGCGACCGCCTGGCTAGAACGAACTACGCCCCTCGCCGCCCGGCATCAGCAGGGGTGACCAGGGGCGTAGCTCAAGGCAAAACTGGAGAAGCGAATTACTTCTCGACGATCGCGAGCACGTCGCGGGCCGAGAGGACGAGGTACTCCTCGCCGCTGTACTTCACTTCGGTGCCGCCGTACTTGGAGTACAGGACGACGTCGCCGACGCTGACGTCCAGCGGGAGACGCTGGCCGTCCTCGAAGCGGCCCGGGCCCACGGCAAGGACGACGCCCTCCTGGGGCTTCTCCTTCGCGGTGTCCGGGATGACCAGGCCAGAGGCCGTGGTCTGCTCGGCGTCGAGCGGCTGGACCACGATGCGGTCCTCGAGCGGCTTGATGGCAACCTTGGAGCTGGTGGTCGTCACGATCCGACCTCCCCCTTCGGAGATCCGGGGTTAACTGTCTGAGGTGGCGACCAGGTCGATCCGTCGTCGCGGGTGCCGGATCTGCCTGTCGCTGTGTTGGCACTCACCAGGGGCGAGTGCCAGACGCGAGACTATTCCGGCGATTAGCACTCGGTCAAGCGGAGTGCCAATCCAGCTCGCGCGGCGTCGTCATCCGGCCGCCCCTTGGCCGAGAACCCGAAGGCACGTGCGACGTACCCGTGGGTACCCCTGGGTATCCGTACTCAGGCGGCGGCACCGGCCCGCGAACGAGACTGCCCCCATGACGAGACCGACACGCGCCGAACGCGCGCGCACCGGATCCGACTGGGCCGCGGACATCGCGACCGCCCTGCTGCTGACCCTGCTGGAGGCCGCGGCCGTCGCCGTCGGCCTCTACGTGGCGGTCGTCGCCACCTGGGACGCCCAGGGCACCGGGGGCGACGACACCACGGTCCTGGTCCTGCTGCCGGGCGGACTCGTCCTGGCCGCCGTGGCCGCCGGGGTCGTCTCGGGCCGCGCCTTCCGCCGCCGCGCGCCGGTCACCGGATGCGTCCAGGCACTGGTGTGCGCGGCCCTGCTCGCGGGCACCGCGGGCGTGGCCTACCAGTCCCGCGACCGGCTGCGGTCCGATCCGCCCGCGCCCTCGTCCCCGTACCGGGGCACGTACGGACAGTGCTTCAGCGGCGGCGACGCCCACGAGTGCCCGGGGGGCTGACGCGGCCGGTGTGCGGATCCGGTGCGCGGGACCGGTGCGCGGGACCGGTGCGCGGGAGCCGGTGCGCGGGAGCCGGTGCGCGGGAGCCGGTGCGAGAGACGGGCGTGTGAGACCGGTGCGAGAGACCGGTGTGTGAGAGTGGAAGCCGTGCGCATCCTCGTGGTCGAAGACGAAGAGAACCTGGCCGAATCCCTCCGCCAGGGCCTGTCCGCCGACGGCCACCGCGTGGAGGTCGCCCACGACGGCCACCGGGGCCTGGAACTGGCCCTCACCGGCGGCCCGTACGACGCCGTGCTCCTGGACCTGATGCTCCCCGGCCTCGGCGGCGCCGAGATCTGCGCCCGGATGCGCGCCCACGGCGTCCCCACCCCCGTCCTGATGCTGACCGCCAAGGACGGCGAGCAGGACGAGGCCGAGGGCCTCGACGCGGGCGCCGACGACTACCTCACCAAACCCTTCTCCTTCGTCGTGCTCGGCGCCCGGCTGCGCGCCCTCGCCCGCCGCGCCGCCGCCCCCGAACCCACCGTGCTGCGCGCCGGCGACCTGGTCCTCGACCCGCAGGACCGCCGCTGCCGCCGCGGCACGCACGACATCGAACTGACCGCGCGCGAGCTCGGCGTCCTCGCCTGCCTGATGGAGCGCCCCGGCCGGGCCGTCGCCAAACAGGACATCCTCGACGAGGTCTGGGACGCCCCCCACGACATCGACCCGAACATCGTCGAGGTCTACGTCTCCTCCCTGCGCAAGAAGATCGACGCCCCCTTCGGCCGCCGCTCCATCCTCACCGTCCACGGCACCGGCTACCGGATGGCCCCCGACGGTGGTTAGCAGCATCCGCGCCCGGGCCGCCCTGGCCGCCGCCCTCGCGATGGCCGCCGTCCTGGCCGGCGGCGGACTGTGGCTGTACACCCTCATGCGCGCCAACCTCCTCGACAACACCACCGGCCGCACCGAGCTCGCCGCGCGCAAGGTCGCCGCCCAGCTCGACACCCGCACCCTCCCGCCCGGCGGGCGGCTGCCCGCGCCGGAGAGCGGCGTGGACCTGGTCCTCGTACGGGACGCGGCCGGGCGGACGGTCGCCACCAGCGGGGGCCCTCAGGAGGTCCCCGGCCTCGACGGCCTGCGCCCCGCGCCGGGCCAGGACTCCCGCTCCGTCGTGCTCGCCCCCACGGCCCCCGGTGCGGAGCGGCGGGTGGCCGTCGTCGTCCAGGCCCCCGGCACCGGCGGCGGTCCGCACACCCCCTACACCGTCTACGCGATGACCGTGCTCAGCGACGTCGACGACGCCACCCGCGCCATCGCCCTCGGGCTGCTCGCCGGCGCGCCCCCGCTGATCGCCTTCGCGGCGGCCCTGGCCTGGTGGGTCACCGGGCAGGCGCTGCGGCCCGTCACCGCGATCCGTACCGAACTCGCCGCCGTCACCGCCAGCGAGCTCGACCGGCGCGTGCCCGACCCGGGCGGCGCCGACGAGATCGCCCGGCTGGCCCGGACCGTCAACGACACCCTCGACCGGCTGGAACGCTCCGACGCCCGCCAGCGCCAGTTCACCGCCGACGCCTCGCACGAGCTGCGCAACCCGCTGGCCGCCGTCCGCGCCCGGCTGGAAGTCGCCCTGGCCCGGCCGCGTCCCGACCGGGAGTCGGTGGCGGCCGCGCTGGCCGACACCGAACGGCTCCAGCGGATCGCCGCCGACCTGCTGCTGCTGGCCCGCCTCGACGGCGGGCCCGCGCCGCGCCCCGAGCCCGTCGACCTCGCGCTGCTCGCCGCCGAGGACGCGGCCCGGCGGCCCGCGCCCCGGGTGCCGGTGCGGCCGGCCGCGCCCGCGCCCGTACCCGCGTACGGGGATCCGGCGCGGCTGGAGCGGGCCCTGGCCAACCTGGTGGACAACGCCCTGCGGTACGCCCGCTCCGGGGTCCTGGTCCGGGCCGTCGCCGAGGACGGCTGGGCGGTACTGGAGGTCACGGACGACGGTCCGGGCATCCCGGAGGCGGACCGGGACCGGGTCTTCGAGCGGTTCGTACGCCTCGACTCGGACCGGGGGCGGGCCGGGGGCGGGACCGGGCTGGGCCTGGCCATCGCCCGGGAGATCGCGCGGGCCCACGGAGGCGACGTACGCGCTCTGCCGCCCGGGGAGGGTGCCACGGGCGCCCGGCTGGAGCTGCGCGTGCCCACGCGGCGCCCGGGCTGAAAGCCGCCGCCGGGGGCGGCACGGCCGGGGCGGGGGGTGCCGGGGCGGGGGTGCCGGGGCGGGCGCTCAGGATTCCTTCAGCGGCCCTGCATCAGCATCGACAGCCATGAGCGCGCATCGAAGGAAGACCAGCCGCCGCCGGGCCCGGCCCCGGCGGATCGGGCGCACGCTGCTGATCACGGGCTGCGCGCTGACGGTGATGGCGGGCGGCACGGCCTGGTACCTCTACCGGGACCTCGCGTCGAGCATCGGCAGCTCCAAGGCCCTGGAAGGTGCTGAGAAATCGGCGCACGGGGACCTGAACATCCTGCTCATCGGCCTGGACAGCCGCCGCGACCAGAACGGCGACCCGCTGCCCGAGGAGGTCCTCGACCAGCTGCACGCGGGCAGCTCCGACATCGGCGGCTACAACGCCAACACCATGATCCTGCTGCACGTGCCGGGCGACGGCAGCAAGGCGAAGGCCTTCTCCATACCGCGCGACGACTTCGTGGACCTCTCCGGCGTGCCCGGCCACGGCAAGGACAAGATCAAGAAGGCGTACGGGCTGGCGAAGTCGGCGAAGGAGGACCAGCTGACGGCGCAGGGGGTCAACGACCGGCGCCGGCTGGAACACGAGGGGCGCGAGGCGGGGCGCAAGGCCCAGATCGACACCGTGCGCAACTTCCTGGGCGTCCCGGTCGACCACTTCGCCGAGCTGAACCTGGCCGGTTTCTACCACCTGGCCGACGCACTGGGCGGCGTACCGGTGTGCCTGAAGAAGCCGGTGAAGGACAAGTACTCGGGCGCCGACTTCCCGGCGGGCCGCCAGACCCTCAACGGCAAGGAGTCCCTGGCCTTCGTACGGCAGCGGCACGGGCTGGAGATGGGCGACCTCGACCGGACGAAGCGGCAGCAGGCGTTCCTGGCGGGCGCGACGCAGAAGCTGAACTCGGCCGGGACCTTCACGGACCCGGCGAAGCTGCTCAAGCTGATCGACACCGCGAAACAGGACGTCGTGACGGACGCGGGCTGGGATCTGCTGGCCTTCGTGAAGCAGGCGAAGAACCTGTCCGGGGGCAAAGTGCAATTTACGACACTCCCCGTGGAGGGGTTCGGAAGGAACCATGGGGAGGACATCAACGTCGTAGATGATATGAAGATAAAGCGCCTCATTGCAGAGCAGATCGGTCCCCAGGCCACTGCGACCCCGAGTGCACCGGGCGCCGCCTCCTCACCCTCTTCCCCGCCGCCCCCCTCATCCTCATCCTCACCCGCCGCGTCACCGCCGGCACCTCCCTCCCCCACGGAGCAGCCCGGCATCATCGACGGCGGCGGCATACCGTGCGTGGACTGAGGCCCCAGACGGTGTCGGGTGCGCGCCGCCGCACCGAGGCACTGCTCCTGCTCCTCGTCATCGGCATCGCCGTCTTCGGCCACGTGAGCGCCGGGCTGGCGATGAACGGGGAGCTGCCGCAGCAGCTCGTCAGCTTCGTCATCAGCCTGACGCTGCTGTCCCTGGTGGGACACCTGGGCATCCGCCGGTTCGCGCCGTACGCCGACCCGCTGATCTTCCCGCTCGCCATGCTGCTGACCGGGCTGGGCCTGGTGCTGATCCACCGCCTCGACCAGGGGTACATCGAGCGGTACGGCTCCGACGCGAACGCGCCCGGCCAGCTGATGTGGACGGTGGTCGGGGTCGCCGCCTGCATCCTGGTGGTGGCGCTGCTGCGCGACCACCGGCTGCTCCAGCGGTTCATCTACATCACGATGGCCGTCGCGCTGGTGCTGCTGATCGCGCCGGCGTTCTTCGGCGCGGACACGTACGGCGCGAAGCGCTGGATCATCCTCTTCGGCTTCTCGCTCCAGCCCGGCGAGTTCGTGAAGATCATGATCGCGATCTTCTTCGCGGGCTACCTGGTCATCCACCGGGATTCCCTGGCCCTGACGGGCCGGAAGTTCCTGGGCATGCGCCTGCCGCCGATGCGCCAGCTCGGCCCGATCGTCACGGTGTGGGTCCTGTCCATGCTCGTCCTCGTCTTCGAGCGCGACCTGGGCACCTCGCTGATCTTCTTCGGCGTCTTCGTGGTGATGCTCTACGTGGCCACCGAGCGCACCAGCTGGATCGTGTGCGGTCTGTTCATGGCGGCGGTGGGCGCCTTCGCGGTGGGGGCGACCGAGCCGCACGTGAAGGCCCGCGTGGCGGCGTGGCTCAACCCGCTCTCCTACTACTGGAAGGACCGCCCGCCGGGCGTCACCTCCGACCAGTCGGCGCAGGCGCTGTTCAGCTTCGGCACCGGCGGCATCTCGGGCACCGGCCTGGGGATGGGCCACCCCGAGCTGATCAAGTTCGCGGGCCGCAGCGACTTCATCCTGACGACGGTCGGCGAGGAACTGGGCCTGGCCGGGGTCATGGCCGTCCTGATCCTCTACGCCCTCCTCGTGCAGCGGGGGCTGCGGATGGCGCTGGCCGCGCGCGACCCGTTCGGCAAGCTGCTGGCGGTCGGCCTGGCCTCGGCGCTGGCGCTCCAGGTCTTCGTGGTGGCGGGCGGCGTCACGGGGCTGATCCCCCTGACCGGCAAGGCCCTGCCCTTCCTGGCGAAGGGCGGCTCCTCCCTCCTGGCCAACTGGATCATGATCGCCCTCCTCCTCCGCATCAGCGACAGCGCGGAACGCCAACGCGAAGCGGACGCCCGAGGCCCGGCGGAAACGACGATCACACCGGTGGTGGCGGCGGGGCGGTGAGGGGGGGCGGGGCTTCGCCCCGGCCCACCCCCCGGCCGGGCGCGGGGCGGGGCGCTCGCGCGGACGGCGGGACCACAGGGGCTCGCCGGAACCGGCCGGCCCCCGACCCGGGTCGGAGCACGCCCCCGGCCCGGGGCCCGGGGGCGGCGGGACCCGGCCGGCCCGGATCAGAGCAGGACTGGGGGCTTCCCGCCAGTCCATCGTCCTTCCGCGCCGGTCCGGTCCCTCAAGGGCGCTCCCTTCGGTCGCGTCGCTTCGCGATGGCCTTCGGCC